>NZ_JBHWUU010000050.1:0-71626 GCF_042737375.1 Streptomyces sp. NPDC060000 | reverse complement strand
GGCCGCAGGCCGCAGGGCCGCAGGGCCGCAGGGCCGCAGGGCCGCAGGGCCGCAGGGCCGCAGGCCGCAGGGCCGCAGGGCCGCAGGGCCGCAGGGCCGCAAAGTGTCGCCGGAGGCGTCCGCGCGGGCGGTCGACGTGAAAGGGATCCACCGTGCCTCCCGGTCGGGGGACGTGGAGGTGCGCCGCGGCCCCGACAGGGTCGGGGCCGGGGACGAGCGGCGTCGGAGGCGTCCGGTGCGTCAGCCCTCCTCTCCGCCGGCCAGTCCCGCCGCCGCCTCGTGCATCGCCAGCTCGAGGAGAGCCGGGTCGGTCAGGGTGCCGGAGCCGTCCGGCGGGACCAGCCAGCGGACTCCCCGGGTCGAGCGGCCCGGGTACGGCACGACGATCCAGGTGCCGGCCCCGGCCGTGCGGATCCCGGTGCCGAGCCAGCAGGCGGCCGTGCCGGGCGCCACGAAGAAACCCATGCGGTCGTCTCCGAAGTCGACGAGCACGGGGCCCGGCCGGTGCAGGATCCGGGTGAGTACGTCGAGGGTGGGATAGCCGAGCGCGCCCGGCAGGATCAGCACGTCCCAGGCCCGGCCCGCGGGCAGCAGCGTCACCCCCAGGGGGTTGCGCTCCCATTCCCACCGGCACGCCTCGGGATCCGGTGCGACGGATGCCAGCCATTCGACGGCCGTCTTCGCCCCAGCCATGAGAAGACCTCCCTTTCACTCGTGTACGCGGTCGCGTCACGAGGGAGAGGGAGGTCCCCGCCGGGCATTACGCGGGTTCGGACCACCCGTTGGGGTGAACCGATCAGGCCGCCCGAATCCGCACCGAATCCGCACCGAATCCGGACCGAATCGGTCAGCTGTCGAAGCCCAGCCCGAGCCTGTCCATCGTCTTCAGCCACAGGTTGCGCCGCCCGCCGTGCGCGTCGGCACGGGCCAGCGACCATTTGGTGAGGGCGATACCGGTCCAGGCGAAGGGCTCGGGCGGGAAGGGCAGCGGCTTCTTGCGGACCATCTCCAGCGACGTCCGCTCGGTGCTCTCACCCGCAAGCAGGTCCAGCATCACCTCGGCCCCGAAACGGGTGGCCCCGACACCCAGGCCGGTGTACCCGGCCGCGTACGCCACCTTGCCCTGGTGCGCGGTGCCGAAGAACGCCGAGAACCGCGAGCACGTGTCGATCGCCCCGCCCCACGCGTGGGTGAAGCGCACGCCCTCCAGCTGCGGGAAGCAGCCGAAGAAGTGCTCGGCGAGCTTGGCGTACGTCTCCGGCCGGTCGTCGTACTCGGCGCGCACCCGGCCCCCGTAGGGGTAGACCGCGTCGTACCCGCCCCACAAAATCCGGTTGTCGGCCGACAGCCGGAAGTAGTGGAACTGGTTGGCCGAGTCCCCGAGGCCCTGCCGGTTCTTCCACCCGACCGAGTCGAGCTGCCCGGGGGTCAGCGGTTCGGTCATCAGCGCGTAGTCGTAGACCGGCACGGTGTACGCCCGCACCCGCCTGATCAGGTTCGGGAAGATGTTGGTGCCGAGCGCGACCTGCCGGGCCCGCACCTGCCCGTAGGGGGTACCTACGGCCATCCCCGCGCCGTACGGCTTCAGTGTGAGGGCGGGGGTGTGCTCGTAGACGCGGACGCCCAGTCGCAGACATGCCTGCTTGAGGCCCCAGGCGAGCTTGGCGGGGTGGAGCATGGCCACACCCCGGCGGTCGTGCAGACCCGCCTGGAAGGTGGGCGAGGCGACCTGCTCGCGCACCGCGTCCGCGTCGAGGAACTCGATGCCGTCGGCGAGGCCCTTGCCCTCGAGCTCCTCGTACCAGTCGCGCAGTTCCCTCGCCTGGTACGCCTCGGTGGCGACGTCGATCTCGCCGGTGCGCTCGAAGTCGCAGTCGATGCCGTGCCGGGCGATCGCCGCCTCGATCTCGTCGAGGTTGCGCGTCCCCAGCTCCTCGAGCCGGTGGATCTCGTCCGGCCAGCGGGCGAGCCCGTTGGGCAGCCCGTGGGTGAGCGAGGCCGCGCAGAAGCCTCCGTTGCGGCCCGAGGCGGCCCAGCCCACCTCGCGGCCCTCCAGCAGCACCACGTCCCGCTGCGGCTCGCGCTCCTTGGCGACGAGCGCGGTCCACAGTCCGCTGTAACCGCCGCCGACGACCAGCAGATCGCAGGCCTCGGGGCCGGTGAGCGCGGGCTCGGGGTGGGGCTTGCCGGGATCTTCCAGCCAGTACGGGACCGGCTGTGCGTCGGAAAGAGAAGTGATCCACCGGTTCATGGCGCTCGGGGCCATGATTTCAACTCCCTACGGGGCTTTTCCGATTACGCCTTTTGCTTGTTGCGGCGACTTCCGATGACCATCGAGGTCAGGACGAGCAGTACGGCGATCAGGAACATGGCCGTACCGATGACGTTGATCTGGACGGGCGTTCCGCGCTGTGCCGAACCCCAGACGAACATGGGGAAGGTGACGGTGGAGCCCGCGTTGAAATTGGTGATGATGAAATCGTCGAAGGAGAGCGCGAAGGCGAGCAGCGCGCCCGCCGCGATTCCGGGGGCGGCGATGGGCAGGGTGACGCGCAGGAACGTCTGCGCCGGCCCGGCGTAGAGGTCCTGGGCGGCCTGCTCCAGGCGCGGGTCCATCGACATCACGCGCGCCTTCACCGCTGTCACGACGAAGCTGAGGCAGAACATGATGTGCGCGATGAGGATCGTCCAGAATCCCAACTGAGCACCCAGGTTGAGGAACAGGGTGAGCAGCGAGGCGGCCATGACGACCTCGGGCATCGCCATGGGGAGGAAGATCAGCGAGTTGACGGCGCCCCGCGCGCGGAAGCGGTAGCGCACAAGCGCGAAGGCGATCATCGTGCCGAGGGCGGTCGCGCCGATGGTCGCCCAGACCGCGATCTGGAGGCTGAGCGACAGCGACCCGCACAGCCCGGCGACCCCGCACGGGTCCTTCCAGGCGTCGGTGGAGAACTGCTGCCACTGGTAGTTGAAGCGCCCCTTCGGTTTGTTGAAGGAGAACACCGTCACGACGACGTTCGGCAGCAGGAGATAGGCGAGCGTGAGAAGTCCCGCGATGACCACGAAATGGCGCCTGAGCCAGTTGACGAGAGGCATTTAAACCAGATCCTCCGTCCCGGACCTGCGGATGTAGAGGGTCACCATGAAAAGGATCGCGGCCATCAGGATGAAGGAGAGGGCCGCCGCCGTCGGATAGTCGAGGACCCGAAGGAACTGGGTCTGGATCACGTTTCCGATCATGCGGGTGTCCGTCGAGCCGAGGAGTTCGGCGTTGACGTAGTCGCCGGCCGCCGGGATGAAGGTCAGCAGCGTTCCGGAGACCACGCCGGGCATCGAGAGCGGGAAGGTGACCTTACGGAAGGTGGTGACCGGCCTGGCGTACAGGTCCCCGGCGGCCTCGTGCAGCCGTCCGTCGATGCGCTCGAGCGAGGTGTAGAGCGGCAGGATCATGAACGGCAGGAAGTTGTACGTCAGACCGCAGACCACCGCGAGCGGGGTGGCCAGGACCCGGTCGCCCGCGGTCCAGCCGAGCCAGCTGGTGACGTCGAGAACGTGCAGGGTGTTGAGGGCGCCGACGACCGGGCCGCCGTCCGCGAGGATCGTCTTCCAGGCGAGGGTGCGGATCAGGAAGCTGGTGAAGAACGGCGCGATCACCAGGATCATGATCAGGTTCCGCCAGCGGCCGGCCCGGAAGGCGATCAGGTAGGCCAGCGGGTAGCCGAGCACCAGGCACAGGATCGTCGCGGCGGCCGCGTAGAGGACCGAGCGCAGGAACTGCGGCCAGTACTCGCTCAGCGCGTTCCAGTAGGTCGCGAGGTGCCAGGTGACCTTGTAGCCCTCCTCCAGGGAGCCCGTCTGCACGGACGTGGAGGCCTGGTAGATCATGGGCAGCGCGAAGAACACGAACAGCCAGAGCAGACCGGGCAGCAGCAGCCAGTACGGCGTCAGGCGCCCGCGCTTGCGGGGTGGCTTCTTCGTGGGTGCCGTCGGGGAGAGAGGCGGGGGCGCCTCGGTGAGCGTCGCCATCAGAGGGCCGCCTCTTCCTGGATGCCCGCGTCGATGTCCTGTTCCGCGTCCAGGCCGAAGGTGTGGGCGGGGCTCCAGTGCAGGACGACCTCGGCGCCGGGAGCGAGCCGGGCGTCGCGGTCGATGTTCTGGGCGTAGACCTCGAACTCGGGGCAGACCGCGCTGTCGATGACGTACTGGGTGGAGACGCCGATGAACGACGAGTTGGCGATGCGGCCGGTGATGCGGTTGCGGCCCTCGGGGATGTCACCGGCGGCGTCCGCGTGGGTGAGGGAGATCTTCTCCGGGCGGATGCCGACCAGCACCTTGCCGCCGGCCGTCGTGGGCGCGGAGCAGCGCGACTCGGGCAGGACGAGTTTGCCGCCGCCCGCCTTCAGCACGATGTCGTCGCCGCTCTTGGAGTCGACCTCGGCCTCGATCAGGTTCGACGTGCCGAGGAAGTTGGCGACGAAGGTGGTGTTCGGGTTCTCGTAGAGGTCGGTCGGCGAGCCGAGCTGCTCGACCCGGCCCGCGTTCATCACGGCGACCGTGTCGGCCATTGTCATGGCCTCCTCCTGGTCGTGCGTGACGTGCACGAAGGTGATGCCGACCTCGGTCTGGATGCGCTTGAGCTCCAGCTGCATCTGACGGCGCAGCTTGAGGTCGAGGGCGCCGAGGGGCTCGTCGAGCAGCAGCACCTTGGGGGTGTTGATCAGCGCGCGGGCCACGGCGACGCGCTGCTGCTGACCGCCGGAGAGCTGGTGCGGCTTCTTACGGGCCTGCTCGCCGAGCTGTACGAGCTCCAGCATGTCCTCGACCTGCTTCTTCACGCTTTTGATGCCGCGTCGGCGCAGGCCGAAGGCGACGTTCTCGAAGATGTCGAGGTGCGGGAATAGGGCGTAGGACTGGAAGACGGTGTTCACCGGGCGCTTGTACGGCGGGAGTGCCGTCACGTCCTGGTCGCCGAGGTGGACGGTCCCGGAGGAAGGTTCCTCCAGACCGGCGATCATGCGCAGAGTGGTGGTCTTGCCGCAGCCCGAGGCGCCGAGCAGGGCGAAGAAGGAGCCCTGCGGGACGGTCAGGTCCAGCGGGTGCACGGCGTTGAAGGAGCCGTAGGTCTTGCTGATGCCGGAGAGGCGGACGTCGCCGCTGCTGTCCGTTGTCATGATCGTCACGCCCCTGTGAGCTTCGCGAACTTCTGCTGATAGGCCGTCTCTTCCTTCGAGCTCAGAGAGCGGAAGGCATGGGACTTGGCCTGCGTGGCCTTGTCGGGAAGGATCAGCGGATTGTCCGCCGCCGACTTGTCGATCTTGGCGAGATACGGTTTCACGTTCGCGACCGGACTCACGTAGTTGATGTACGCGGCGAGTTCGGCGGCCGGCTCGAGCTCGTAGTAGTAGTCGATCAGCCGCTCGGCGTTCGTCTTGTGGCGCGCCTTGTTGGGGATCAGCATGTTGTCGGTCGACGTCATGTAGCCGCTGTCCGGGATGACATAGCCGACGTCCGGGTTGTCGGCCTGGAGCTGCACGATGTCACCGGCCCAGGCGACACAGGCCGCCAGGTCGCCCTTGCTGAGGTCGGACGTGTAGTCGTTGCCGGTGAAGCGGCGGATCTGGCCCCTGTCGACCGCCTTCTGCAGGCGGGCGATGACCGCGTCGTAGTCGTCGGCGGTGAACTTCGCCGGGTCCTTGCCCATGTCGAGCATGGTCATGCCGACGGTGTCGCGCATCTCGGTCAGCAGGCCGACCCGGCCCTTGAGCGCCGGATTGTCGAGCAGGTCGGAGACCGACTTCACCTCGACGCCGTCGAGCGCCTTCTTGTTGAAGGCGATGACCGTCGAAATGCCCTGCCAGGGGTACGAGTAGGCGCGGCCCGGGTCCCAGTCGGGGCTGCGGAACTGGTCCGACAGGTTGGCGAAGGCGTGCGGCAGGTGGGACGCGTCCAGCTTCTGGACGTAACCGAGCCGGATCATGCGGGCGGCCAGCCAGTCGGTGAGGACGATGAGGTCGCGGCCGGTGTCCTGACCGGCGGCGAGCTGCGGCTGGATCTTGCCGAAGAACTCGTCGTTGTCGTTGATGTCCTCGGTGTACTTGACCGCGATACCGGTCTGCTTGCGGAAGGCGTCCAGCGTCGGATGGTGCTTCCCGCTGTCGTCCACGTCGATGTACTCCGGCCAGTTGGAGAAGTTGACGACCTTCTCCTTCGCCGAGTGGTCGTCCGCGGAGACGCCACCCTGGGACTTGCCGGCCGCGGGGATCCCGCAGGCGCTGAGCGCGCCGAGGCCGCCCAGCGCCAGGGCGCCTCCCGTGGAGGCGCGCAGCAGCGACCGGCGGGTCATGGCCGCCCTGCCGTTGCGGAGGCTGCGCCGCATGGCGGCCACTTGGGCCGGGCTCAGGCGGTCGGGCTCGTACTGCTCCATGCGAGTGGTGCCCTTTCGGGAGGGTCGGCCGTGGTCGGCGGCCGGTCGTTGTCGCTTTAACAGTCCCCGAAGATGGTGCGGTGCCAGGGCTTGCGGGCCACCGCCGTGTTATCGAACATAACGTGCTTTACCTGTGTGTACTCCTCGAACGAATACGCTGACATGTCCTTGCCGAAACCGGACGCCTTGTACCCGCCGTGAGGCATCTCGCTGATGATCGGTATGTGGTCGTTGATCCACACGCATCCGGCCTTGAGCTCGCGTGTCGCCCGGTTCGCCCGGAAGACGTCCCGGCTCCACGCGGAGGCGGCCAGCCCGTACGGCGTGTCGTTGGCGAGCGCGATGCCCTCGTCGTCGCTGTCGAACGGCAGGACCACCAGGACCGGGCCGAAGATCTCGGACTGGACGACCTCACTGTCCTGGGCCGCGTCCGCGATCAGGGTGGGCCGGTAGTACGCGCCGGCCTTGAGCTCCCCCTGGGGAGCCTCGCCGCCGGTCACCACGCGCGCGTAGGCGCGCGCCCGGTCGACGAAGCCGGCGACCCGGTCGCGCTGGAGGTGCGAGACCAGCGGGCCGAGGTCGGTTCCGGGAGCGAAGGGATCGCCGAGCCGGACGGTCTCCATCAGGGCGGCCGTCCGCTCGACGAACGCCTCGTAAAGGGGTCGCTGCACATACGCGCGCGTGGCGGCCGTGCAGTCCTGCCCGGTGTTGATGAGCGCCCCCGCGACCGCGCCGTTGGCCGCGGCCTCCAGGTCGGCGTCGTCGAACACGACGAAGGGCGCCTTGCCGCCCAGCTCCAGATGCAGGCGCTTGACGGTCGCGATGGCGACCTCGGCGACCCGCTTTCCGACGGCCGTGGAGCCGGTGAAGGAGGTCATGGCGACGTCGGGATGCCCGACGAGGCGCTCACCGGCCTCTTTTCCGGTCCCGGTGACGATGTTGATCACGCCGTCGGGAATCCCGGCCGCCGTCGCCGCCTGAGCGAAGAGGAGCGAGGTGAGCGGGGTGAGTTCGGCGGGCTTGAGCACGATGGTGTTGCCCGCCGCGATCGCCGGAAGGATCTTCCAGGCGGCCATCTGGAGGGGGTAGTTCCAGGGGGCGATGGAGCCGACGACGCCGATGGGTTCCCGGCGGACGTAGGAGGTGTGGTCGCCGGAGTACTCACCGGCGGACTGGCCCGCGAGGTGGCGGGCCGCGCCCGCGAAGAACGCGGTGTTGTCGATGGTCCCCGGCACGTCGAACCCGCGGGTCAGCTTCAGCGGCTTGCCGCACTGGAGGGACTCGGCGCGGGCCAGTTCCTCGGCACGGTCGGCGAGGACGGCGGCGAACCGGTGCAGGGTGTCGGAGCGCTCGCCCGGCGTGACGCCGGCCCAGCCGGGGAAGGCGGCGCGGGCCGCGGCGACGGCCTTGTCGACGTCGTCGGCGCCGGCCAGCTCGTAGGTGTACACCTCCTCGCCGGTGGCCGGGTCGACCACGGCATGGGTGCGGCCGGACGTGCCGTGGGTGAGACGGCCTCCGATGTACTGAGCGCCGTCCGCGAAACGTTCCTGTGCGGGGAACCGGTCCTGCATGTCGCTCTCCTCCGCCTTCGCCCCGCTGTGTGCGGCGGCGGGTGGCGTAGCTCCAGCCTGATTTGATTGCCGATCCTGACAGAGCAAGGGCACTCCAACAAGTGATTCCGTTGTTGCCTTTTGGTTACGCGACGAAATCTGTCGACAGCGGGTCGACCAGGTGTCGAGTCGGAGCGGAAAAGGCGGGACGCAGTGTCAGTGGTGCGTGCCAGACTCGCGTGCATGGAGAAGATCGATTGCCGGGAGGCCCTGGTCAGGCAGGCCCGGGCGGGGGCGAAGATCAAGTATCTGCACTTCTGGGGACATCGGCCGCGACCCGACGGCCGACTGGGCTCGAGTTGTCTGAGCCAGTGGTGGCCGTCACCGTTCGTGGTCGACGGAGTCGCCTATGCGACGGCCGAGCACTGGATGATGGCCGGGAAGGCCCGCCTCTTCGAGGACGCGGAGGCGGAGAAGCGGGCGCTGGCCGCGAGATCCCCCGCCCAGGCGAAGAAGGAGGGGCGGCTGGTGCGCGGCTTCGACGAGACGGTCTGGCAGGAGGAGCGGTTCCGGATCGTAGTCGAGGGCAGCGTCCACAAGTTCGCCTCCGATCCCGGACTGCGGGCGTTCCTGCTCGGCACGGGCGAAAGGGTGCTGGTGGAAGCGAGCCCCATGGACCGCGTCTGGGGCATCGGCCTGACGGCGGACGACGAGGCGGCGATGAACCCGGAGCGGTGGCGGGGTGCGAACCTGCTGGGGTTCGCGCTGATGGAAAGCCGGGAGCGATTGCGGACCCAGGCAGCCTGAGCGGGTCCTGGGGGCGGGGTCCCGGGGGCGAGGTCTCCAGGGCAGGCCCAGGCAGCCTGAGCTGGGGCCCCGCGGGGCGGGGTCTCCGGGGCACCGGGGCCGGCTCGGCCCCCATACGCGGGTGCCTTGTGGGCGGGTCGGGCCGCGCCCGACCTGAGGTCCGGCGCGGAGTCTCCGGCGTCCCCTTCGGCTGTTTCGCCACCACCGACGGCTCCGAGTGGAACAGCGGTCGGTTCAGTCCTGAGCCGCGGGTGCCTCGGGGCCCAGGGTTGTTCGGTCCTGGTGCGTGGGCCCCCAGGGCCCGGAGTCAGGCTCGATGTCGGCGCGCGGGTGCCTCGGGGGTCCGGGATCGTTCGGTTGTGGCATGCGGGCTCGGGGAGGCTCAGGGTCGGCTCGGTCCCGGCGTTCGGGTGCTTGGGGGGGGCGGCCGTTTCTGTTCCGGAGCGCGGGCCTTCCCGGGCCGGTGGGCCGGTGGGGGTCTCCGGGGTGAGCCGCGTCGCGGACGTGGACGTCGAAGGTTTGGGGGCCCGTGCCGGGGCCTCAGGCCTGCGCGATCAGCAGCACGCCCAGTCCGATCGCGAGCACGATGCCCACTGCGCCGCAGATGATCCCGGCGAGAGCCTGGCCGGGGTTCGAGGCCTCGCCCCGGCGGGCCTTGCCGCGGCCGACCGAACCAAATGTGACGCCGAGGATGCCGAGGATGACGGCCAGCGGCCACAGGCAGAAGAAGACGGACGAGGCGATGCCGAGCACCATCCCGGCGACACCCATGCCGTTGCTGTCCGCCGCCCCGCCGGGCCAGCCGTAGGGGCCCGGGGCGCCGCCCCCGTAGTGAGGAGGGGACGGGTAGCCGTAGCCGCCGGGGTAACCACCGGGATAGGCACCCGGGTATCCGTACGGGACCTGTCCGGGCCCGTGGGGCGCGATGGGCGGCGGAGGGACCGCGGCGCCCGGGACGGGAGGAGCGAAGGGGTTGACGGGCGGGCCGCCCGCCGCCGCCGTGCCGGGGTGGGGCGGCGGGAAGGACCCGAGCGGGCCGTTCGCCGGCGGGCTCGCGAAGGGGGTGGCCCAGGCCTGCGGGGTGCCGTCCGCCGGCGGCGGGGTCACGCCGGGCAGCGCGGTGATCGTCCGCTGGTCATGGACACCCGGTGGCGCCTGGTCCGGGGAGCCGGGGGCGGGGGCGGGCAGCGGTTCGTGGGAAGCGACGGTATGACCGGAACCGCTCTGCGCACCGTCCCCCGGGGCGGCCCAGGGGTTCAACTCGGCCGGAGGCCCGTCCGAGTCGGTAGGCCCAGCAGCACCGACGCCGTCGCCGGTCGCGGCCCAGGGACTCGGCACGGCCGACGAACCGGCGGGACCCGCGGGGCCGGCGACGCCGACCGCACCGGCGCCGTGGTCGGTCGCGCGCTTGTCCAGCGGCACCTTGGGTGCCGCGTCCTGCAAACCGTCCGCCCCGTCGGAAGAGGGCGCGGGCCACGGGTCGCGGGCGGCGTCACCGGCCGGAGTCGGCGCGTCGTCGGACATGCGTGGATCCCCTCTGTCGCCCTCTGCCCGGCATTCCGTCAGGCGTTCCGTCTTCGCGTTCCGTCCTCCGTACGCCGTTCCGCCCTGCGTACGTTCCGTCATGCTACGGCCCGCAGCCGCCGCGGGGGGCTGCAGGCCGTAACCAGCAACCGGCAGGCGGGGGTTCGGGAAGCCCGACGGCGGTTTACTGCCCCGCCCCCGGCCCCGGCAACGACCGGTGCGGTGGCGGGGCCGGGGCCGGGGCCGAACCTGGAGGCCGACCGGGCGGGGCGAGGCCGACGGGAGTCCCCCCGTGCGTCCGCCTACGATGATCCCGACCCATCGATCAGCCGATCACCCGCGTCCCGTCCGGCCCGCTCGGCCCGGGGCGCCGTCCCGGGGAGGACCCCATGACCGACCGCCTCGACGCATCCGCCGCCGCCCCCGGCTCCCCCGCCTCCGGCGCATCCGCCGGTCCCACCGCGGCCGCCGCGGCCGGCGCCCGTGACGTGCACGCCTTCATCGCCGGGCTGCCCAAGGCCGAACTGCACGTCCACCACGTCGGCTCCGCCTCCCCCCGGATCGTCTCGGAGCTGGCCGCCCGGCACCCCGACTCCAAGGTGCCCACCGACCCCGAGGCCCTGGTCGACTACTTCACGTTCACCGACTTCGCCCACTTCATCGACGTGTACCTGTCCGTCGTGGACCTCATCCGCACCCCGGAGGACGTCCGGCTGCTGACGTACGAGGTCGCCCGGGACCTGGCCCGCCAGCAGGTGCGGTACGCCGAGCTCACCATCACCCCGTTCTCCTCGACCCGGCGCGGCATCGACGAGCTCGCCTTCATGGACGCCATCGAGGACGCCCGCAAGGCGGCCGAGGCGGAGTTCGGGACCGTGCTGCGCTGGTGCTTCGACATTCCCGGAGAGGCCGGTCTGGAGGCCGCCGAGGAGACGACCCGGCTCGCCACCGACGACCGGATCCGCCCCGAGGGGCTGGTCTCCTTCGGGCTCGGCGGTCCCGAGGTCGGCGTACCGCGCCCGCAGTTCAAGCCGTACTTCGACCGGGCGATCGCCGCCGGACTGCGCTCGGTGCCGCACGCGGGCGAGACCACGGGCCCGCAGACGGTGTGGGACGCGCTGACCCACCTGCGCGCGGAGCGGATCGGTCACGGCACCAGCTCCGCGCAGGACGAGAAGCTGCTCGCGCACCTCGCCGAGCACCGCATCGCCCTGGAGGTGTGCCCGACCTCGAACATCGCCACGCGCGCGGTCCGCACCCTCGACGAGCACCCGATCAAGGAGTTCGTGAAGGCCGGCGTCCTGGTCACGATCAACTCCGACGACCCGCCCATGTTCGGCACCGACCTCGACAACGAGTACGCGGTCGCCGCCCGTCTCCTCGACCTCGACGAGCGGGGCCTCGCCGGTCTCGCCGCGAACGCGGTCGACGCGTCCTTCCTGGACGAGGCTGGTAAGTCCCGTATCAAGGACGAGATCGAGACCTACACGGCGGGCTGGCTCGCCCCCTGAGGACCGGCGCCCGCCACAATGGGCCCATGCAGAACGTGATTGCCGTGGCCCATCGCGGCGACCCCTACCGCTTCCGTGAGAACACGATCGGCTCGCTGCGTTCCGCGCTCGCCCTGGGCGCGGACGCCGTCGAGTTCGACGTACGGCTCACCCGTGACGGCGTGCCCGTCCTGCTGCACGACGCGACGCTGAAGCGGCTGTGGGAGCAGGACCGGCCGCTGCGGTCGCTGTCCGCCGCCGAGGTGCGCGGGCTGACGGCCGGCGCGGTGCCGACCCTCGAGGAGGCGCTCGCGGCGACCGGGGACAGCCGGCTGATGCTCGATCTGCCGGGGACGCGAGAGGTGCGTACGGCACGGCGGATCGTGGACGCCGTCCACGAGGCCGGGGCGGCGGACCGGGTCTACTACTGCGCCGACGCCACCGCGATGCTCGCCGTACGCGCCGCCGATCCGTCCGCCGAGATCGCCCTGACCTGCACCAGCCTGGCTCCCCCGCGGCCCGTGCTGCTCGACGCGGTGAAGCCGCGCTGGCTCAACTACCGCTTCTCCCTGGTGGACCGGGAACTGGCCGCCCGCGTCCACCACGGCGGCCACCTGCTCTCCGTGTGGACCCCCGACACCCGCCGTTCCATGCGCCGGCTCATCGGCCTGGGCGTCGACTCCATCACCACCAACCGGATCGAGGTGCTGACCGCTCTGCGCGAGCGGAACTGACCGTGCGCGGAGCCGACCCTGCGAGCGGAGCCGACCGTGCGGACGGGACTGTGCCGTCGCGTACGCGAGGGGCGGGGCGATCGCCCGGGCGTCGGCGCCCTCCCCCAGCCAGAGCCGGATCAGCAGCGCCGCCGCGGCCTCCGGCAGACCGGCCCTGTCGAGTCCCCCGAGTACAGCGGCTCGCAGCCCGCTGCCGGCCGGGACGCCCCGGTGAGCTGCGGACGCGCATCGGCGGGATCAGTCAGAAGGTGCTGACGGAGACCCTGCGCGGGCTGGAGTACGACGGGCTCGTCGCGCGGCAGGCATACGGCGGATCGCCGCCGCGGGTGGAGTACGAACTCACCGGCCTGGGAAGGACGTTGCTCGCACCGATCGAGGCCTTCGGGGACCGGGCGCACGGCCACGGGGACGAGGTGGCCCAGGACCGCTACACGCGTGAGGCCTGGGGGACCCTTGCCGGGTCGGCCGGGGTCTCCCTGGTGACGTACTGCGGGACCGGTGCGTCGTCCTCGCCGGTGTCCCGGACCAGGCCGTAGCGCCCGGCGCCCTGACCGGGGCCGCTCGTGACGTCCCGCTGCACGGCGTCCCAGGTCGTCGGGAAGACGTTGAGGCCGTAGTCGGCGCCCCGCTCGTTCACGGTGAGGGTGACGCTGCCGGCGAGGTAGAAGTACTCGTTCTGCCACATCTGCTGGGTGCCGGACGGCAGGACGATGTAACCGGTGGCCGTGCTGCCCATGCCGGTGGCCGTGGGATCGGTGGCGCTGACGGGGTCGTCCATGCGGCGGCCGCCGCCCGAGGCCACGTGGAAGAGCTTGCCCTTCAGGCCCGTCCAGCTCGGCATGACCAGACCGCCGGACCGGTACTGCGGCGATATCTGCCAGCGCACGAGGACATAGCCGCGGCCGCTGAGCGTCACGCCGTCCCCGCGGTGGTTCATGGTGGCGTGTGCGCCGCCGCTGCTGGTGACGCCGGACGCGGGCCGCTGCGGCAGGGTGGCGGGCCGGGTGTCCGGGGCGGGCGCGCTGTCGACGACGTCGACGACGGTCCCGTACCGGGCCGTCTTCTTCTCGCTCGCCGTCGGGGAGGGCGGGGCCGGCGGCGAGGCCGAGCGGGACGGGGAAGGGCCGGGCGAGGCCGGTGCGGCGGCGGGCGTGCTCGCCGCCGTGGGGACGACGGCCGCGCGGGCGGGCGGGTCGTCGGGGGCCTGCACGACGACATAGGCGCCGCCGGCGGCGAGTGTCGCGCCGGCCGTGACCGCGACGGCCGGTTTGGTGAGCGCGGTCAGCACCTTCGCCGACCAGCCGGCGGAGGCCGTGCCGGTGGCCGCGGCGGCCGTCTTGCCACCGAGGGCCAGGGAGATCGTGAACCCGGCCGGCACCGGGACCAGGGCGATCCCGACGAGCAGCCGTTCCGCCGGTACGACGGGCTCGCGGGTGTCGCCGCAGTAGCCGCAGCCCCTGATGTGCCGGGCCAGCCGCTTGCGCCACACGGAGTCCGGACGGCCGTCCCAGCGGGCGGTCGTTTCACGCAGGTCGGGACAGGCTCCGTCGAGGGCGCGCACGATGCCCCGGGAGATCTCCAGGCGCTCCTTGACCCGCTGGACCCGCACGGCGGCGTGCTGCCGACTGATGCCGACGGCCGCGGCCAGCTCCCGGCGGGTGAGTTCGCCCGCGACCTCCAGCCACCACAGGGACAGCAGCTCCCTGTCCTCGTCGTCGAGCCAGCGTGCCGCCTCCGCGACCTCCCGCCTCTGCCCCTCCAACTGGAGCCGGAGCACGGTGAGTTCGGCGAAGTCGGCGGCTTCGCCGGGTGACACGCTCTCGTCGAGGCGCTGCGGTGTCCTGCGGCGCGCGCGGTCCCGGATCTGCCGCATGGCGATCGCGACCAGCCAGGAGCGGAAGCTGTCGGGGTCGCGCAGCGAGCCGAGGTTGTCGACGGCCCGCAGCATCGTCTCCTGGACGACGTCGTCGACATCGGCATGGCCGTTCAGGGCGCGGCCGACGATGTTGTAGACCAGCGGCAGCCAGCCCGCCACCAACTCGTCCAGCGCCCGCCGGTCGCCGGCCTGCGCGTCGGCGATGGTGGCACGCCACCGCCGGCCGGCCTCGGCGTCGGCATACGTCCTCATGCCCGCACCCTCTCAGCCGGGCCCCCACTGTTGGCAATGTCGCAGATCACACTCATGGAGACGGCCGGGACGGCGCACGGATAACACTTTTCGGCTCCCGACCCGCTCCCCCTCCGTCCCTCGTCCACACCCGGTGCGCTCCCCGACCCGCTCCCCCTCCGTCCCTCGTCCACACCCGGTGCGCTCCCCGACCCGCTCCCCCTCCGTCCCTCGCCCGCACCCGGCGCGCTCCCCGACCCCCTCCCGACCCGCTCCCGGCCTGCTCCCCGGTCCGGCACCCGTAAGGGGCTTCCCGCACAACTCCTGCAGAAAGTACGGGAGTTACTCAGGGTCGCACCAGGGTCGGGCACCCTCCTCGGCGACGATCCGGAACCGTCGCACCCCGACGGAAGATCATGGCGACACCCCGGACGCCCCTTCACTTCTCCCCCCGACCCTCGCTCCGCCCGTCACCCCTTCCTCTGGAGTCCCGTATGCGCACTCGCCGCCGCACCGCCCTCCTCGCCGCCGCCCTGGTGACCGTCCTCGCCGCGGGTCCGCTGGCCGCGCCCGCCTTCGCGGCGCCCGCGCGGAGTTCGGCCCACCGCGCGAACGCCCTCGACGTCGAGGCCCTGACCGCCGCGCTCGGCGGACTCCCGGACGCGGACGCGACCGCCGCCCTCGTCCGGGTCGGCGGCACCGGCGGCACCTGGCGCGGCAGCGCGGGCGTGCACGACCTGCCGAGCGGGACCGCGGCCGACCCGGAGGCCCGCTTCCGGGCCGGTTCGACGACGAAGGTGGTGACGGCGGCGGCCGTCCTTCGGCTGGCGGCCGGGCGCAGGATCGATCTGAACACGCCGGTCCAGCACTACCTGCCCGGCCTGCTCGGCAGGCAGTACCGGCCGATCACCGTACGGCAGCTGCTGAACCACACCAGCGGCATCCCGGCGGGTGACGGCCTGGGCGACACCTTCGAGGAGGTGTACGCGCACCGATTCGACACACTGACCCCGCAGCAGGTGGTGGCCTCGGCTGCGGTGAAGAAGCCCGAGTTCTGCCCGGGGAGGAAGCAGCACTACCTGAACATCAACTACACGATCCTGGGCCTGCTGATCGAGAAGGTGACGGGCCGGCCGTACGCGTCCGAGGTCACCCGCCTGGTCCTGGCGCCCGCCGGAATGCGGGACACGTACTTCCCCGGCACCGATCCGCGCATCCTCGGCCCGCACAACAGGGGCTACCAGGCGGTGAAGAAGGCCGACGGGACGACGGAGCTCGTGGACGTCACCGAATGGAACCAGGCGGACCGGTTCGCGGCCGGCGACATGATCTCCACGACCGCCGACCTGGAACGCCTGCTCACCTCACTCTTCAAGGGCCGGATCGTGCCGGAGCCACAGCTCCAGGAGATGTTCACGGTCCCGGCGGGCATCGACGGCGCCACCTACAGCGCGGGCCTGCAGCGCTTCGAATACGAGGGGAAGGTCTACTGGCTCAAGTCGGGTGGCCGCTACGGCTACAACGCGCTGATCGCCGGCACCCGGGACCTCGGCCGCACCCTCGTGTACTCGGTCAACTCCACGGACGCGAAGGGCGAGGGCCTGAACCCGGTGGCGCAGCGCATCGCCATGGCCGCGCTCAAGTAGCGGGCGCTTCTCACTCAAGGGGCGGGCGCTTCTCACTCCAGCGGGTCCTCCGACGCCACGTTGCGCACCCCGGGCAGATGGCCGTCCAGCTCCCCCGGCTCGAACCGGCACATGCCGACCGCGTGCCAGAACTCGCCGGTGACGTCCCCCTCGTACTTGTAGCCGCCGGACGGCGCGAGTGCGGCCCAGCCGCCCGGCAGCCCGACCAGCGTGGCGCGCAGCGCGGCCGGGCCGTCGGCGGGGACCTTCCAGAGCCGGACCGTGCCGTCCTCGCCACCGCTCGCCAGCAGCGATCCGTCGGGGCTGAAGGCGACCGCGAGCACCCTGCCGGTGTGGCCGGTGAGGGCGGCGAGTTCACTGCCCGTGTGGGCGTCCCACAGGCGGACCGTCCGGTCGTCGCCGGCGGTCGCGAGGAGCGGGCGGCGCGGATGGGCCGCGGCCGTCCACACCTTGCCGGTGTGGCCGGTGAGCCGGTGCACGGCCGCGCCGTCCCGCCAGATCACCGCCCGGCCGTCCCAGGAGGCGCTGGCCAGCCAGGAGCCGTCGGCCGCGAAGGCCACGGCGTACACCCGGTCGGTGTGCCCGTCGAGGACGGCGGTGACCCGGCGTTCGGCCAGGTCCCAGACGCGCACCTTACGGTCGTCGCAACCGGTCGCCAGGACCGCGCCGTCGGGCCGGAAGGCGATGGAGCGGACCCGCCCGAAGTGCTCGCCGATGGTGACGACGTGCGCGCCGGTCGCCCGGTACCAGAGACAGACCGTGTCGTCGTCGTTGGCGGTGGCGAGCAGCTCGCCGTCCGGACTGAACGCCTCCGCCCAGACATGGTCCGTCTCGACGTCCATCTCGCGCTGGTACTCACCCGTCGAGGCGTTCCACAGGTACATGTCGCCGTCGCTGCTCGCGGTGGCGAGCAGCGGACCGCCGGGGCTGAACACGGCCGAGACCAGGCGGTCGCTCTGGCCGGCCAGCTCCCGCAGCCGCCGCCCGGAGGCGGTGTGCCAGAGCCGGACGACGCCGTCGTTGCCGCCGGCCGCGAGCATCGAGCCGTCGGCGCTGAACGACAGGGTGCCGATCCGCCGCCCGTGCCCGCGCAGGATCCGCCGCCCCTGGCCGGTGGCGGGATCCCAGAGCCGTACGACCCCGTCGCTGCCGCCGGTCACCAGCAGCGAGCCGGGATCCGGGGCGGCCCCGGCCGTCCCCGCGCCGCGCGGGCGGAACTTGCACACCCAGACCGAGCCGCGGTGTTCGGTGGGCTGGCGGGTGAGCGGCACGGCGACCGGGTCGGCCTCCGGGTCGACGCGCCACAGCCGGACGACGCCCTGGCTGTCCCCGGCGGCGAGCAGGGCCCCTTCTGGGTCGAACAGCACCTGGTACACGGCTCCGCGGCAGCCGCCGAGCACTCCGGCGCCGGTCCCGGCGGCCAGGTCCCACAAGCGCACCTCACCCTCGGTGTCCCCGCTCACCAGGAACCGGCCGCCGGGGTGGAAGTCCAGCGTGTAGACGCGCCCCGCGTGTCCGGTGAACGTGTGCAGCACCCGCCGCCCGGCCACGTCCCACAGCCGCACGGTCCCGGCCCGTCCGTCGCCCATGTCACCGGTGGCCAGCAGCGTGCCGTCCGGGCTGAACCGGGCCCGGAACACCGCGCCCCGGTGTCCCGGCAGCGCCCCCAGCAGCCGCCCGCGGGCGAGGTCCCACAGCCGTACGGCGGCGGAGGCGTCCCCGGTGACGAGGGTGGCGCTGTCCGCCGTGAACGCGACGGTGTAGACGGGCGCCGAGTGGCCGGGCAGCCGGTGCAGGGGCTCGCCGGTGGCGGTGTCCCACACGGTGACCACGCCGTCGGCGTCGCCGGTGGCCAGCAGGGCCCCCTCGGCGTCGAGGGCCACGGGCCAGACGCCGCTGCCGTGCACGGGCAGCACCTGCCGGCACGCGCCGGACACCGGGTCCCACAGCCGTACGGTGCCGTCCGCGCTGCCGGTGGCCAGCACCCGCTCACGGAACTTGACGGCGTAGACGCGGTCGGTGTGACCCTGGAGGGTGCGCAGCGCGGTGCCGGTGGCCGCGTCGCAGACCAGCACCCCGCCGTCCTCGCTGCCCACGGCGAGCAGTTCACCGTCCGGGCTGTAGGAGATGGGTTCGGGCAGGCGGCTGGTGCGCATGTCGAAGCCGTACGGCACACCGACCGCGGAGGGCCGGAAGCCGGAGTCGACGGCCATGCCGGGCGCGAACGCGGCCACGGCCAGCTCCGGGGTGTCCGGCAGCCCGGGTCCGGTGGTCGCGCGGATGAGCGCCGCGCGCCGCCAGTTGCCGCCCTCGACCCGGGCGCCGGTCAGGTCGGTGCGGATCAGCCGGGCCCGCCGCAGATCGGCGCCGCGCAGGTCGGCGCCGGTCAGGTCGGCGCCGTCGAGCCGGGCGCCGGTCAGCCGGGCGTCGCGCAGGACGGCGCCCGAGAGGTTGGCGCCGACGAGGCGGGCGTCGGTGAGGTCGGCGCGGGTGAGGTCGACGCCGGAGAAGTCCCGGTAGGAGAGGTCCTCCCCGGCGAGGGCGGCACCCCGCAGGTCGGTGTGGGCGGGCACCCGCAGCCGGGCGAGGATCTTCACGGCGTTGGCGCGGGGCACCTCCGCGCCCTCGAGGTCCGGGGCGCCCAGCACCTGTTCGGCCCACTCCTGGCAGGCGCGGTGGTCGGCCAGGTCGCACAGGAACTCGACGGCCAGCTGGCTGAGTTGGCGCCGGCCGAGCAGCGCGCTGTCCCCGGCGGCCAGCCGCACCGCGCACTCGCGGGCGATGAGCCACTCCACCACCGAGCCGTGGATGAACCGGAACACCCCGTCCTCGCCGCGTACGAGCAGGCTGCCGGAGCCGACGGCGTGCGCGGCCTGCGGCACCGACAACCGGCTGTCGGCGAGGCCGGTCAGGGTCTCGGCCACGTCGGTCAGCTCGTCGAGGCGCAGCGAGTCCTGGCCGCTCTGCCACAGCCGCAGGGCGAGCGCGGTGACCGCGTTCCACAACTGGTCCAGACTGAGTCCGGGGGCGCGGCCCGAGCCGCCGCCGGCCCGCTGTTGCTCGAAGCGCAGCCAGGCGGTGAGTACCTCCTGGTAGAGGCCGGCCGGGCTGAGTGCGCGGCCCGCCCCGGCGACCGCGCGCAGCTGGTCGTCGTCGAGGTCGGCGACGAAGCCCAGCAGCCTGGGGTTGCGGCACAGGGCGAGCAGGTCGGGGATGGCGTCGAGCAGCCGCACCCGGCGGTCGGCGGCGCGCTCGTCGCCGTCGTAGCGGTTGACCAGGTAGGCGCGGATCTGCTGCGGGGTGAACTCCTGGACCGCCAGCACCCGGCGGTGCGGAAGCAGGCCGACCCGTTCACCGAGCGCGGTCAGCACCTGGCCCTGGGAGCGGAAGTGCTGGGTGCGGCTGCTGACGACGATCTTGGCGCTGTCCACGGCGGAGTCCAGCAGCACCTGGAGGCGTTCGGCGGCGCGGTCGTAGGTGACGCGGGTGACGAGTTCGTCGAAGCCGTCGAAGAGAAGCACGATCCGGCCCTGCTGGAGCATGTACCGGAAGGCGCGCAGGTCGATGTTGTCGACGCCGTGGGCGGCGAGGTGCGCGGCGACCAGGCCCTCGAAGGAGTAGGCCCGGTCCAGCGCGTTCAGTTCCACCAGCAGCGGCACCAGGTGCGGGAGTTCGGCGGGGACGCGGCGGGCCAGCTCGCGCAGCGCGAACGTCTTGCCGTGGCCGAAGTCGCCGAGCAGGAGCAGGAAGCGGCCCTGGTCGGAGTCGAGAAGGCGGAGCATGTCGTCGACCAGGCCGTCGCGGTCCTCGGAGTCGAGACGCTCGACCTCGCGGTACCGCTGGGGCAGGTACATGCCCGGGGGGTAGCGGGGGTCGGTGCGCAGCCGCTCGCTCTGCGCGCCGACGTAGGCCCGCAGGTCGAGCAGGCCCTGGAACTCGGTGAAGCTCCGTACCCGGACGCCTCTGCGACGGGCCTGGTCGCGCAGTTCCCGGGCGGGCGGCGGGCCGTCGTGGACGAGTTCGGCCTCTGTCTCGGAGTCGGCCGCGTGCACGAGGGCCACGATCCGTTCGACGTCCTGGTCGGTGGGCGTACCGGTGTGCACGGCGACCCGCTGCTGCCGTACGAAGCCCGACTGGGTCCAGGTGACGAGGAGTTGGGGCACCGGGCCGGCCACCGGGCGGATCTGGGCGCCTTCGTGCCGGGTCCGGCAGACCTCCGCGACCCGGGCGAGCAGCAGCTCGGCCGGGGACTGCCCGGCGCGCGGCTCGGGTTCGGGGGCCGTGCCGATGTCCGGCCCACCGGCGGCGGCACCCGCGTCGTCGGGCCCGTCGGGAGCGAAGGCCCGGTGGGCCCGCCGCCACTCGACCCGGCTGCGGCGCGGCTCGCCGGGGTCGGGCCAGGCCGCGAGTCCGTCGCGGCCGATGCGCAGCAGCTGGTGCCGGGCGGGTGCGGCGGCGCCGAGCAGCGGCAGCTCACCGGAGGCGGTGGGCAGGACGGCCTGCGCGCCGGGGCCGGCCGGGCCGTGCAGCAGCAGATGCAGCCGGGGCGCGGTGAGCCGGGCCAGCACGTCGGTGTCGCGCAGCGGCCCCGAGCCGTCCTGGGCGGCGCCGCGCGGCACACCGGCCCGGGCGGCCCCGGGAGCGTGCCGCAGTGCGCCGATCCGCAGCCACCCCTCCGTCTCGTACGGGCGCAGCGCCTGCGCGAACCAGGCGGCCTGCTCGGGCCCGACGAAGCCGTACTGGTCGTCGAGCCGGTGGCTGTACGCCATGGAGGAGTTGAGTCCGGCGACCACGGTGTGCAGCTCGGGCACCGGGAACAGCGTCCACGGCTGGTCACTGTCGAAGACCGCGTCGAGGCCCTGGTACAGCTCCTGGAACAGCCGGGCGAAGTGCCGCCACTTGGGCCAGTAGGGCGGCCGGGGCGGCATCTCGTCGGCCTCGCAGGTGCTGAAGTAGGCCCGGCAGGCGGCCTGGTTGACGTCGTGGCCGCCGGGGACGAGGGCGACCCGGTGCGGTTCGAGGCCGAGCAGCGCCCGCAGTCCGGTGAGGAAGGCCAGCGCCTGGTCGAACTCGCGGGGGCTGCCCGAGGCGGTGAGGTCGCCGGTGACGACCAGCAGATCGGGTGAGGGCGCCCCCGCGTCGGTGAGTTCCACGAGATCGCCCCAGATCGCGGCCTGCAACTCGGCCGGATCCTGACCGCGCCCGAAGGCGGGCCCGGCCAGGTGCAGCACGGTGACCGCCTCGCGGGTCGCCGGGTCCCCGGCGACCCGCGGGTACACGGGCGGTGCGGCGGGCCTGCGCCGCCCGGCCCAGCCGGGACGTCCGAGCGGCCGGCCCGAGGGGGGCGCGACCGGCACGGCGGGGGCCGGTGGCGCGGCCGGTAACGGTGTGCCGGTGCCGGGGTAGTCGGGCCGCAGGCTGGGCCGGGCCCGCCCGTCGAGGGCCTGCCGGACCCGGGTGAGGAGCAGGTCACGGGCGGTGGACGGGTCGGTGACGGGCACCAGGTCGACGTAGGTGATGGTGGCGAGCAGCCCCTCCACCGGAATGTCCTCGACGCGGACCGTGAGCAGTCGCCGCTCGGGGGCGTCCGGGTCGGCACGGAGCGCGGCCTGCCACTCCATACGGCCGTACCGGGAGCGTTCGTAGTTCCGCGACAGGACCGCGATGACGGCGGCGGACTCGCTCACGCCCCGGTCCATGAAGTCCACGAAGTTGGTGCCGGGCACGAAGTCCCAGGCCTGGAGGACCGTGCGGTACCCGGCCTCCTCCAGCGTCCAGGCGATCCAGGACGCCCAGCGTTCGTCGGCCGGCGAGTAACTGACGAAGAAGTCCAACGGCCCGGTGCCACCGCTCATCTGACGATCCCCCATATCTTCATGATGCTATGGACGAGCATCGATCCGGACTGTTTTCGCCGCCACCCGACTGGCCGGAAGGCTTCGGCGGCGCACCTGCCGCACAGCGGCCCCCGGTCACACCGGCGCACAAATGTGCGACCCTTCCACGCGTGCGAGTCCTACGGCGTCTGCATGTGCTGGACCGGGTGGCGATCGGTCTCCTCGTGACAGGACTGGTGTGCGTGGCCTCGGGCCTGCTGCCGACCGGCTCGGCGTCCGACGCGATGACCCGGATCGCCCCGCTGCTGGCGTTCCTGGGCACGGTGATCGTGCTGGCCGAACTCACCAGCAGGGCCGAGGTGTTCGACGTGGTGGCGGCGCGGGTCGCGAGGGCCGGCCGGGGCAGCTACCCGCTCCTGTTCCTGCTCTGCGTGGCCTTCGCGTCGATCACCACGATCGCCCTGAACCTGGACACCACGGCCGTGCTGCTGACCCCGGTGATGCTCGCGCTGGCCACGCGGGTCGGCATCGCGACCGTCCCCCTCGCCATGACCACGGTGTGGCTCGCCAACACCGCGAGCCTGCTCCTCCCGGTCTCCAATCTCACGAACCTGCTGGCCGCGGACCGCGTCGCGCTGTCGCCCCTGGGACTGGCGGGACGCATGTGGGCACCCCAACTGACGGCCGTCGCGGTGACGACGGCCTGCCTGTGGACGTTCTACTGGCGCCGCTCCCGCCGCTCCGACAGCCCACACGCGGGACCGGGCGCGGCACGGGCGCAGGACGTACGGGCAGGAGCGAAGGACGGCCGACGGCGGACGGAGGATGTACACCGGCGGACGGAGGACGGCCGATGGCGGATGGAGGACGTACACCTGCGGACGGAGGACGTACACCTGCGGGCGGAGAACGGCCGACGGCGGACGGAGGACGTACACCCGCGGGCGGAGAACGGACGGCGGCGGGCGGAGGACGGACCGCCGCAAGCGGGAAGCGGACGGCCGCAGGCGGACGACGAACCGCCGCGCGCGGGGAACCCCCAGCCGCAGGCGGCGAGTGGACGGCCGCGCGCGGAGGGCGAGCGGGGGCAGGCAGACGGCGAACGGCCGCGCGCGGAGGGCGAGCGGGGGCAGGGTCTTCGGGCGGCGGGCGGCGAGCGCTATGTCCCGCCGCCGGTGCACCGGCCCGGCGACCCCGTCCTCTTCCGTGCCTGCGCCCTCGCCTGCGGCGGGTTCCTGCTGGCGATCCTGGTCGCCGACGTCGAGCTGTGGATCGCGTCCGCGACGGCGGCCGCGGTGGCCGTCGCGGCCTTCGCGGTACGCGGCCGCTCGGCGCTGCGCTGGTCCCTCGTGCCCTGGCGGCTGCTGGTGATGGTGCCGGGGATGTTCCTGGTCGTGGAGACCGTCAACGCCCACGGCCTGCACGACCTGCTGGCCGCCGCGGTCGGTCACGACGGCGGTGTCCTGGGCCAGTTCCGCGCGGCGGCGGTCGGCGGCGGTCTGTCCAACGTCCTGAACAACCTGCCCGTTTACCTGGCCGGCGAGGGAGCGGTCCCGGTCGCCAACCACGACCAGCTCCTCGCCCTGCTGGTGGGCACCAACGCGGGCCCGGTGATCACCCCGTGGGCCTCCCTGGCGACCCTCCTGTGGTACGAGCGGTGCGTCGCGTACGGCGTACGGGTGCCGGTGGCCCGGCTGATGGGCACGGGCGCGGTACTGGCGGTCACGGCGGTCGCGGCGTCGGTGGGAGCGTTGGCGCTGACGCGATGACGCGATGACGCGCTGACGCGTAGCCGTACACCGGCCACCCGGTCAGGAGGGCGCCCTCTCCGGATGCCTGGCCCGCGGACCGCCCCCGGCGGCGGAGTCGGCCACCAGGTCCAGCAGGGCGGGCAGCATCTCCGGCCGGCCTGCGACGAAGGAACGTTCGGTGTCCGGGCCGGTGAAGCCGCCGGTGAAGTCACGGCCGTCGAGGTGGCGGAGGACCACTCCGGCCTCCCGGGCCAGCAGCGCGCCGGCCGGCAGGTCGATGGCCTCCGCGCGGTAGCCGACGAAGCCGTCGATGTCCCCACGGGCCAGCATGGCCCAGGCCAGCAGGGGCGCCCACAGCTGGAGCAGCCGGCGGGAGCGCAGCTCGACGGCGTGCCGCAGGGCGCGGACCGCGGGGTCGTCGCGGGGCACCGCGTGCCCCTGCGTCCAGGCCAGCAGGGGGCCCGCGGGTGACGGCGGGCGGGCGGCGGGGGTGAGCCGCCCGGCGGGGCCGTGCGCGCCGCCCCCGCGCCGGGCCGACCAGGTCCGCCCGGTCACCGGGTCGTGCACCACGCCGACCACCGGTACCGCGTCGACGCAGAGGGCGATACCGACGACGTAGACGGGCAGCCCGATGACCACGTTGTTGCTGCCGTCGAGCGGGTCCACCAGCCAGGTACGGCCGCCGTCGCCCTCGCCGCCGTTCCCGTCGCCGCCCAGGTCCCCGGCCTCCTCGGCGAGGATGCGGTCGTGCGGGAAGTCCGCGCGGATCCGGTCGACCACCAGGTTCTCGGCCAGGACGTCCAGGTCGGTGACGACATCGCCGAGGCCGCCCTTGGGCCGGGCGGCGAAGCCGTCGGGGAACCGGGACCGCAGCAGCGTTCCCGCCGCTTCGGCGGCCCCCACAGCCGTACGGCACTCCGGGGTGAAGTCAGACGAGCGGCGGTCGGTGCTCATGGATCCTCCTGAGCGCGGTCTGGGCGATCCGGGCGGTCTGCGCCGCGTCGCACGTCCTGCGGACCATCCGGTGACCCGGGGCCCGTAACGGGCCCAGGGAGAGGTCCGCCCGGCCGGGTAGCGTCCGCCCCAGCACCAGAGTGGCGGTCGGACGGCCGTCCGGCACCACGGTGGTGTGGAACTCTCCCGCCGGCAGGGCATAGGTCCAGCCTCGTGAGCTCGTCTGCTCGGGGCCCGGCAGACAGCGCACCAGCCGTCGGGTGGGCCGCAGTTCGTCCACGCCGGAGGGCTCGCTGAGCACCTCGAACACCCGGTGGGTGGGTCGTACGGCGTCGTCGGCGACCTCCATCCGCCGGTTGCTCAGCCGTCCGTACAGCACGGTGCTGGTCAACTCCCAGCTGTGCGAGTGCACTTGATGATCCATGAGGACAGGGTCCGTAGGCCCGAAGACATGGACACAGACGCCCTCCGCCCCGTCGCGCAGCACGGGCAGACAGACGAACCCCAGTGGGTGGCGCACCGCGCGCAGCACGCGGCGGCCGGACACGACCTCCAGCAGTTCCGCGGTGGCGTGCCCCATCAGCTCGGCGGACTCACCCCGCCGTGCGGCCCGTTCCAGGGCCGGGTAGTCCATCGCTCCCCCTAGCTCCCCCGACTCCGATGGTTCCCTGGCCCCCCTGGCTCCACTGACTCCCCTGATTCCGTCGGCTCCCCTGATCCCTCGGCTCCACTGATCCCTCGGCTCCACTGGCTGCCCTGGCTCCACTGGCCCTCTGGCTCTGCCGCCTCCCCCCGGCTCCCCCGCGCCCCCGCGCCCCGCTCCGCCCGGGGCGTTCACCTGCGGTAGGGATCCTCCGCGTGCAGCGCCTTGTCGATGATGTCGCCGACGTCACGGTCGGTGAAGCTGGCCGGCAACGGCAGCCCGAGCCGGTCGAGCAGACGTCTGACCTCGTCGACGGTCGGCTCCTCGCTCAGCTGCGTGGCCTCCCGCAGATCGAGTTTGACGGCCTGCTCCCGGCTCAGGTGCAACTCGGTGACGTAGTAGTCGTACAGCGGCCGTTCCCGCTCCACGTACAGGCTGACGCGGCGCGGGTCGTCCTGGGTGATGATCAGGCAGGTGTCGGACAGGTCGAAGCGCAACGCCGGTGCCACCGAGCTCAGATGGACGTCGATCTCCAGGGTGTCCAGCCGCTGCCGGTACCAACTGGCCGCCAGGACGGTGGCGTAGGCCTCCTTACGGGTGCGTTCCGGGGTCCAGCCGCCGGTGTCCCCGTGTCCGAAGGTGCGTCTGAAGCGGGCGTAGGCCTCGCACACCCGGTCGTCGGCCGGGTTGACGATGTCGATCTTCATGGTGAGGGAACGGCGCTGCCGCTGCGCCTCCAGAACGCACTCCGGCAGCGTGACCGCCCGCAGGTAGGTGCCGGTGCCGCCCTTGAAGACCCAGCGGGCGGTGCTTCGCCGGGCCCGCTCGTGCGCCAGGCCCACCTCGGGGCCGGCCAGGGTACGGACCATCGCCAGGTCCTCGATGGCCCGGCTGGTCCCGGCGGTGGCGGCCCGGATGTCGGCCATCCGCCGCCGGCGCTCGGTCAGCGACCCGAAGACCAGCGCGGCCAGCACCAGCAGGATGGCGCCGGTGACGATGCCGTTGTCCTTGTCGAAGCCCTTGTCCGTGATGTCCAGCAGTCCGACGGTCAGCGCCACCCCGATGGCGACGACCCCGTCCGCGTTGCGGACCGCCCAGGCGATCGAGTCCTCCAGCCGACGCCCCGACGGCTGCGGTGTACTGCGCGACACGGCCACCCTCCCCCGACGGCGGCCTCCATGGTAGGAGCAACCGCCCCTCGGGGGCTACGGCGCGTAAATCGGCCTCAACGGCGCGTACTCGACTCGGACGGCGCGACGGACGGCGTGGGCTGCGCCGTCGAGGGCGTGCTCCGTGCGTCCGCCGAGGTCGCCTCCGGCGCCTGGCCGGGCTCATGGACGGCGGTCGGGACAGCGGTGCCGTCGGCGGCAGTCGACGCCCGGGGGGCGGGTACGGGGGTCCCGTCCCCCACCGTAGGGAGGTCGTCGGCCGGCACGGGCGAGGGCGGCGGCGGGGACACGGTCGACGGGCCGCCGCTCACCGGCGGCGGGGCGAGCGGCACCGCCGGGCGCGCGGGTCCGTCGGACGCCGTCAGGTGCAGCGGCAGCAGGACGGCGAGCGCGGCGATCCCGCAGGCCGCGCCGGCCCCGGCCGCGGTGCGCAGCAGCCGGCGGCGGACCGCGCCGCGGCGGATCTCCTCATAGCGGCCGGGCGGCGGACCGAGGTGTCCGGAGGCGGGCCGCAGGATGACGGTGAGGGGGTCGTCGGGGTCGAGGTCAGGGCCGTCGTCGAAGTCGTCAGCGGGTGTGATCAAGGCTCCTCCTCAGATGGGCGCGGAGCAGTTCGCGGGCCGCGTGCAGGTCGGCCTTGACGGTGCCCTCCTTGCGCCCGGTCAGTACGGCCACCTCCCGGATCGGCATGTCAGCGTAGTAGTGCAGCAGGATCGGGACGCGCAGCCGGTCGGGCAGTGACTGCACCAGCAGCCGCACCGACGGGTCGGCGGGCTCGGCGTGCGGGGCGACGGCGGCCTCGGCGGTGACCCTGCGCAGGGCCCGGCGCTCGCGTTCGAGTTTGCGCCAGTGGTCGCGGACCAGGTTGGCGGCCGTGACGTAGAGAAAGCCCTGCGGCTCCGCCACGGCCGTCCAGCGGGCCCAGAGCCGGGTGAAGGCCTCCGAGGCGATCTCATGCGCCGTCCCGTCGTCGTCGACGAGACGGCGGCACCAGCCGGCGAGGCGCGGGTAGAGGGCGGCGAACAGCTCGGACGCCGCCCTCTCACGAGACCGAGCGGGCCGTTTCAACGTTCTCCCGCGGGAGTCAGGGCGGCGAAGACGATCACGTTGTCGCGGTATCCGTCGCCGGTACGGGGGCCGCCGCACGTGATGAGACGCAGTTCGGGCCGGTCCACGTTCCCGTAGACCCGCTCGGTCGGGAACGCCGCCTTGTCGACGGTCGTCACGTCGGTGACGGCGAACTCGGCCGTCGTGCCGTTCTCCAGACGCGCCCCGACCCGGTCACCCCGGCGCAGCCGGTCGAGGTGCCGGAAGACGCCGTCCCCGTACTGCCCGACCGTGACGTGGGCGAGGATCACCGACGGCCCGGTCTGTCCCGGTGTCGGCGAGTTCTCGTACCACCCGGCCCGGTCGTGCTTCTCGACCGGAGGCACCTGCACGCTGCCGTCGCCGGCCAGCCCCAGCCGCATGACCTGGGTGTCGACCCCGATGACCGGGATCCGCAGCCCGACCGGCACCGAGCGCGCGAGGGGACGCGCCGTCCGGGCCGAGGAGGCCGAGGGGGCCGGGGTACCAACCGGTGTGCGGGCGCCGGCGCCGGCGCCGGGGCCCACCGGGTCGGCCGGGTCGCCGGCGCAGCCCGTGAGCAGCGGCGCCGCGAGGGCCGAGAGGATCAGGGCGCGTCGGGAGAGCGGGCTCATGCGCCGGTCGCCCTCCGGCGCCGTACGACGTAGAAGCCCGTGCCGGCCGCCGCGATCACCGCGGCCGCGCTGCCGCCGATCAGCCCACCGTGTCCTTCGGAGGGCTCCCCGACGCCGGTGTCGGCAGCACCTCGCGGCACGACACCGACCTGGCTCGGAGCGGCGGACGGATCGGCGTTGTCCCTGGTCGGGGCGGGCACCGGGGTCGGGTCGCCGCCCGCCTCGGCGGGGGCCGGGGTCGCGCTCCGGTCCACGACGGTGGGGACGGGGGTCGGCGTCCCGCCGTCGGCCAGCGCGGGCGCCGCGCCCATCAGCAGGGCGGTGCCCGCAACTACCAGGGCGGCGAAGCCCGTTCGCGGCTTGACTCGCATGATCGCTCTCCTTCATCGGTCCGTTGACGGATCGAGCGAAGAGACGAGACAGCCCGGACACAGGTTGTAAAGAACAGGCAAAGCCGAATTCGGCTCGCGGTCCCTGGCCGGTCAGAGCCCCGCGATCACGTTCCACCGCTTGGCGAAGTCCAGTCGTTCCGTGGACGTGATGTCCCGCGCTGTCGCGAGCCGTTCGCGCATCGTGGTGTCCGGGAAGATCAGCGGGTTCTCCGCGAGGGCCGCCGTCTCCTCGTCGTCGGAGTCGGCGAGGACCGCCTGAGCGGCGGGCACCGGGCAGACGTAGTTCACCCAGGCGGCGAGCTCGGCGGCGACCTCGGGCCGGTAGTAGTGGTCGATCAGCTTCTCGGCGTTCGCCTTGTGCCGGGCGAGGTCGGGGATCATCAGGGACTCCGCCCACAGCTCGGCGCCCTCCTCGGGCACGACGAAGCGGATGTCGGGGTTGTCGGCCTGGAGCTGGATGACGTCGCCCGAGTACGCCTGACAGGCCAGGACGTCACCGCTGACCAGGTCCTTGGTGTAGTCGTTGCCGGTGAATCGGCGTATCTGGCCGCGGCCCACCTGCTTCTCCACCTCGTCGCAGACCTGGTGGAAGTCGTCGGCCGTCCACTTCGTGACGTCGACGCCGTTGCCCTGCATGAGCAGCGCGAACGCCTCGTCGAGGCCGGACAGAAGCGTCACCCGCCCCTTGAGGTCGCTCGCCCACAGCTCCGAGACGCTGCGTATCTCCCGCCCCAGCTTCCGCCGGTTGTAGGCGATGCCGGTGATGCCGGACTGCCACGGCACGGTGCACACGCGTCCGCGATCGAAGGCGGGCGAACGCAGCAGCGGGTCGAGGTACTTGGCGACGTTGGGCTGCGCGGCCCGGTCCATCTCCTGCACCCAGCCGAGCCGTACGAACCGGGCGCACATCCAGTCGCTGATGACGATCAGGTCGCGGCCGGTCTCCTGGTGGTTCATCAGCGCGGGGCTGATCTTGCCGAAGAACTCGTCGTTGTCGTTGATCTCCTCGACGTAGTCGACGGAGATGCCGGTCTGCCGCGCGAAGGCGTCCAGCGTCGGCCGCTTCGTGGCGTTCTCGTCGTCGGTGTCGATGTAGAGCGGCCAGTTGGACCAGGTCAGCCGCTTGTCCATGGCGGAGAGGTCGACCGCGGCCCGGTCCCCGGGCTGGACGTACGCGGCCCGCACCCCGCAGCCGGCAAGGGCTCCGAGCGAGGCGACACCACCGGCGGCGCGCAGCAGGGACCGGCGGGAAACGGCACGGGAGAGCGAGGGATTCCGGGGCACCCCGGCAGCATGCCGTGCGGCCCCGCACAGGGACAATCGACGCTGCGTCGAGCACACCACGCACGACAAGACACCTTGTCAAGAACTCCCCCGGGGCGCGGGGAACTACGCGACCACCCACCACGCAGCCGCACCCGACCACCCGCGCCGCACGGCACGGCAAACGGCCCCCGGTCGAAAACCAAGAAGCGGAGACCGAACCCCTTCAGGGGCGCGGGGAACCGCGCGACCAGCCACAGCACACCCGCCGCACCCGCACGGCGCCAGCCAGCCGGCCGCGTCCGCACAGCGAACGGCCCCCGGCCCAAGAGCCAGGGGCCGAACCCCCTCAGGGGCGCGGGGAACCGCGCGACCAGCAACAGCACACCCGCACCCGCACACCGACGGCCGCACGGCCCAGCACCCGCACGAAGAACAACCGCCGACCCAGCGGAGCGCTACGCGTCGAGGGACGTCATCACATGCTTGATGCGCGTGTAGTCGTCGAAGCCGTAGCCCGACAGGTCCTTGCCGTAGCCGGACTTCTTGAAGCCGCCGTGGGGCATCTCGGCGACCAGCGGGATGTGGGTGTTGATCCACACGCAGCCGAAGTCGAGCTTCTTGGACATCCGCATCGCGCGGCCGTGGTCCTTGGTCCACACCGAGGAGGCGAGGGCATACTCGACGCCGTTGGCCCACTCCACGGCCTGGTCCTCGTCCGTGAACGACTGGACGGTGATGACCGGCCCGAAGACCTCGTTCTGGATGATCTCGTCGTCCTGCTTCAGCCCGGACACGACGGTCGCGGCGTAGAAGTAGCCCTTGTCGCCGACCCGCTGACCGCCCGCCTCGACCTTGGCGTGGGCGGGCAGCCGCTCGATGAAGCCGGTCACCTGCCGGAGCTGGTTGGGGTTGTTCAGCGGGCCGAAGAGTACGTCCTCGTCGTCCGGCTGCCCGGTCTTGGTCTCCGCCGCGGCCTTCGCGAGCGCGGCCACGAACTCGTCGTGGATGCCCTCCTGGACGAGGACGCGGGTGGCCGCCGTACAGTCCTGGCCGGCGTTGAAGAAGCCCGCCACGGAGATGTCCTCGACGGCCTTGGCGATGTCGGTGTCCTCGAACACGACGACCGGCGCCTTGCCGCCCAGTTCCAGGTGGACGCGCTTGAGGTCCTTGGACGCCGACTCGGCGACGGACATGCCCGCGCGCACGGAGCCGGTGATGGACGCCATCGCCGGGGTCGGGTGCTCGACCATCAGCCGCCCGGTGTCCCGGTCGCCGGTGACGACGTTGAAGACGCCCTTGGGCAGGATCGAGCCGATGATCTCGGCGATCAGGACGGTGGAGGCCGGCGTGGTGTCGGACGGCTTGAGCACCACCGTGTTGCCGGCCGCGATCGCCGGGGCGAACTTCCACACGGCCATCATCATCGGGTAGTTCCACGGCGCGACCTGCGCGCAGACGCCGACCGGCTCACGGCGGACGATCGAGGTCATCCCGTCCATGTACTCGCCGGCCGACCGCCCCTCCAGCATCCGGGCCGCTCCCGCGAAGAAGCGGATCTGGTCGACCATCGGAGGGATCTCCTCGGAGCGCGTCAGCCCGATGGGCTTGCCCGTGTTCTCCACCTCGGCCGCGATGAGCTCCTCGGCCCGCTCCTCGAACGCGTCCGCGATCTTCAGCAGGGCCTTCTGGCGCTCGGCGGGGGTCGTGTCGCGCCAGCCCGGGAACGCCTTGGCGGCGGCCGCCATCGCGGCGTCGACGTCCGCCTGGCCGGACAGCGGCGCGGTCGCGTACGCCTCGCCCGTCGCGGGGTTGACCACCTCGGTGGTCCGTCCGTCGGCGGCGTCCCGGAACTCACCGTCGATGTGGTTGCGCAGACGACGCAGCTCGGTGCTCACTGCCGGCCCTCCAAGTTGGGTGTCCATTGACTGAGACACCCACACTAATCCTTGCCCTGACGTTTTCAACACCCCTGATCCCATCGCGGCTGCGGAATCCGCAGATCTCCCACACGTAAACAACGAATTTCATCGCATCGACCTTGCGGAACCGTCGAGACCTCGTGCACAGTGTGGCCGTGGCCAGTCGAAGCGCAGAGCACAGGGACTCCCGCGAGTCCAGGAACGGCAGCACCCCTCACCTGGATGCCGTCAGCCTCGCCATCATCCAGCAGCTCCAGGAGGACGGCCGTCGGCCGTACGCCGCGATCGGCAAGGCCGTCGGCCTCTCCGAGGCGGCCGTGCGCCAGCGCGTCCAGAAGCTGCTCGACCAGGGCGTGATGCAGATCGTCGCCGTCACGGACCCGCTCACCGTGGGCTTCCGTCGGCAGGCGATGGTCGGGATCAACGTCGAGGGCGATGTCGAGTCGATAGCGGAAGCGCTGACCGACATGGCGGAGGTCGAGTACGTGGTGATGACCGCGGGCTCGTACGACATCCTCGCCGAGATCGTCTGCGAGGACGACGACCACCTGCTGGACGTCATCAACAAACGCATCCGTGCCCTGCCCGGCGTGCGCTCCACCGAGAGCTTCGTCTACCTGAAGCTGAAGAAGCAGACCTACATGTGGGGAACCCGATAACCGTGAGGACCCGATAACCGTGAGCACCAAGGACCTCAGCCGCACCGCGTACGACCACCTGTGGATGCACTTCACCCGCATGTCCTCGTACGAGAACTCGCCGGTCCCGACCATTGTCCGGGGCGAGGGCACCTACATCTACGACGACAAGGGCAGGCGCTACCTCGACGGTCTCGCGGGTCTGTTCGTGGTCCAGGCCGGGCACGGGCGCGTGGAACTCGCCGAGGCGGCCTTCAAGCAGGCCCAGGAGCTGGCGTTCTTCCCGGTGTGGTCCTACGCCCACCCGAAGGCCGTGGAACTGGCGGAGCGTCTGGCCCACCACGCCCCGGCCGACCTGAACAAGGTCTTCTTCACCACCGGCGGCGGCGAGGCGGTCGAGACCGCCTGGAAGCTCGCCAAGCAGTACTTCAAGCTCACCGGCAAGCCGACCAAGTACAAGGTCATCTCCCGCGCGGTCGCCTACCACGGCACCCCGCAGGGCGCCCTGTCGATCACCGGCCTGCCGGCCCTGAAGGCCCCCTTCGAGCCGCTCGTCCCGGGCGCGCACAAGGTGCCGAACACCAACATCTACCGCGCCCCGCTGTTCGGCGACGACCCCGAGGCCTTCGGCCGCTGGGCCGCCGACCAGATCGAGCAGCAGATCCTCATGGAGGGCCCGGACACCGTCGCCGCGGTCTTCCTGGAGCCGGTCCAGAACGCCGGCGGCTGCTTCCCGCCCCCGCCCGGCTACTTCCAGCGGGTGCGCGAGATCTGCGACCAGTACGACGTGCTGCTCGTCTCGGACGAGGTCATCTGCGCCTTCGGCCGCCTGGGCACGATGTTCGCCTGCGACAAGTTCGGCTACGTCCCGGACATGATCACCTGCGCCAAGGGCATGACCTCGGGCTACTCCCCGATCGGCGCCTGCATCATCAGCGACAAGCTGGCCGAGCCGTTCTACAAGGGCGACAACACCTTCCTGCACGGCTACACCTTCGGCGGTCACCCGGTCTCCGCGGCGGTCGGCCTCGCCAACCTCGACCTGTTCGAGCGCGAGGGCCTCAACCAGCACGTGCTCGACAACGAGGGCGCGTTCCGCTCGACCCTGGAGAAGCTGCACGATCTCCCGATCGTCGGCGACGTCCGCGGCAACGGCTTCTTCTACGGCATCGAGCTGGTGAAGGACAAGGCGACGAAGGAATCGTTCAACGACGAGGAGACCGAGCGCGTCCTGTACGGCTTCCTCTCCAAGGCGCTGTACGACAACGGCCTGTACTGCCGTGCCGACGACCGCGGCGACCCGGTCGTCCAGCTCGCCCCGCCGCTGATCTCCAACCAGGAGACCTTCGACGAGATCGAGCAGATCCTGCGCGCGACGCTGACGGAGGCGTGGACGAAGCTCTGATCGTCAGCCTGATCAGCTGATCAACACCGGCCCCGGTGTCGACCGTTCGAGTGAGAAACGGCGACCCGGGGCCGTGTGCTGTCCGGCCTTCCCGTCCTGGCTGCCTAGCGTGCGAGTGACCGATCGGCCCTGCCTTCGTTCCCCCGCACGGGGGAACGACACGGGAACTACGGATCTGAACCGAGGTGCACGCCCATGGAGGCCCCGCCGGACGACGACGTGCTGTGGGCACGCTCCCTCTACTTCACGCACCGCGACGGCTCACCGGCGCTCGGCGGTGTCTCGCTGGGCGTGCGGGAGGGCGAGATCCTCGCCGTCAGCGGGCCGCGCGGCAGCGGCAAGACGACCCTGCTGCGCTGTCTGTCCGGCCTGGTGCGCGCCCAGCGCGGCGAGGTCTGGTTCAACAGCGTGCCCGTGCACACGATGGGCCCGATGGCCCGCGAACGGCTGCGCCGCGACCGCTTCGGCTGGATCGACCCGGTACCGGTCCTCGTCCCCGAACTCAACGTCTGGGAGAACGCGGCCCTGCCCCTGATGCTGCGCGGCACCAGCCGCCGCCGGGCCAAGGTCGCCGCGCTGGAATGGCTGGACCGCCTGGACATCGGCGACAGGTCCGGCAGCCGCCCGCACGAACTGACCCAGGCCGAGCGCCAGCGGGTCTGCATCACCCGCGCCCTGGCCCCGGCCCCCTCGGTCCTCTTCGCGGACGAGCCGACGGCCCCCCTCCACCGCGCGGACCGGGCCCACGTCCTGCGCACCCTGACGACGGCGGCCCGTTCCCACGGCATCACCGTGGTACTGGCCACCCACGACCCGGAGACCGCCGCCCTCGCCGACCGCACGGTGCCGCTCCTTGACGGCCGCCGGGTGAAGACGGTGCATCTGCCGCCGGTCGCGGAGCCGGAAGGCCGGGGGGCCGCGTGCTCGCTCTCCGTCTGACGCGCAGCGCCCACCCCGCCGTCCAGCTCCGCCGCCTCCTGGTGGCGACGGCCTCGGCGGGCACCGGCTTCCTCCTCCTGTGCACCCTCGGGCACGCCCTCACCCACCCCGACGCCCCGGCCGCGTCCGTGCTCCGCCTCGCCTGGTGCGCGGTCCCGCTGGCCGCGACGGTCTACTTCGCCCTGGCGGTGGCCCGCGCCGACCCCGGCACCCGGCCGCGCCCAGGACTGGCGGCGATCGGCCTGGGCCCGGCCCGTCTGATGGCCGTCTCGGCGATGACGACGGCCCTGTCGACGCTGCTCGGCTCCATGCTGGCCCTTCTCCTCTTCCTCCATCTGCGCGGTGACCTCACGGGCATGCCGTTCGACGGAGCGGCCCGTGACTTCCTGGCGGCGAACCAGCCTCTCCCGCTGCCGGCGTCCCTGACCCTGCTGGCACTGGTCCCGGTGGCCTCGTCCCTCGCGGTCGCGCTGATGCTCCGCCCGCGGGACGCGCGCGTGGCGGCCCGGGCGGTCCCGCGGATGTTCGGCCGGTTCGGGGCGTACGGCAGGACAGCACGGGGCGACAGGTTCGGGGAGTACGGCCGCTTCGGGGCAAGGCTGAGTGGTGCCCGACCGTCCCACCCGGCGGATGGCGGTGGTCCCGCCGAGGCGGCCACCGCCCCGGCGACTGACGCCCGGCGGTCCCACCCGGCCGCGGTGGACGTCCACCCCTCCCGCACGACGCCGGACGGCCGTCCCGCCGAGGCGGCTCCCGCCCCGGCGGCCGACGCCCGGCGGTCCCACCCGGCCGCGGGCGGTGACCTCTCCGCGCCGACCCCCACCGGGGCGACGGACGGCCGTCCCGCCGAGGCGGCTCCCGCCCTGGCGGCAGGCGTCCAGCCGTCCCGCACGGCGCCGGCTCCGGACGGTCGTCCCGGCGAGGCGGTGCCCGACGACCCGGCAGCGGGCGGTACCCCGTCAGCGCCGGGCACGGCGACCCTGTCGATCGCCTCAGCCCTGGTCGACGCCTCGTCGCGGACTCCGGACGGCACACCCTCCGCGTCCCCGGCCCTGTCCCCGCACCCGGTCCCGGCCTCTGCGGACGCCCACGCCCAGGCCCCCCTCCCCGCCCCCGGCATGGCGGGCTCGCAGACGCAACCGCCCCATCCCACCGCCCTTCCCTGGGGCACCGCCCTCCTCGCCGCCGGTCTGGCCGTGGAGGCGTACGCGAACCGCACCGCGAACCCCAGCACCCTTCCCCTCCCCGGCGGCCTGCCCACCGGCCCCGCCGCGGTCCTCCTCGGCTGGACCCTGACCGCCGTGGGACTGGCCCTCGCCGGTCCCGGCCTCACCCACCTCTGCGGCCTTCTGCTGCAAGCGGCCCGCCCCGGCGCGCTCCGCCTCCTCGCGGGCCGCGGGCTGATGCAGGAGGCGTCCCGCATCGGCCGCCCGCTGGGCGTGGTCTGCGCGGTGGCCTCCGGCGCGTACACGATGGCCATGCTCTACGACCCGGCGGACCCGTCCTTCGGCCCGCTCACCGCCCTCGGCGCGCTGATCGTGGTGGGCTGCACCGTCGCCACGCTCCTGACGGCGGCCGTCGAGGCGAGGCAGGTCCGCGCCGACACCACCGCCGCCCTGCTCCGCCTCGGCGCCCCGGCCAAGACGCTGCGCAGCGCCGCAGCCCTGCGCACCGGCGCCCTGCTCGCCCTGTTCGTCCCGCTCACCCTGATCGTGGCCGAACTGGCGGCCCTCCCGCTGACGCGCTGAAGCACTCCCGCGGGCAGAAAACGTCCGCGCGGAAGGGTCGCCCCCGCCGATTAGTTCCGCGCGGCCCACCGGTCTACCTCACCGACACGACACACCAGCGGCACGAACTCCCTGGGAGAGACCAGATGACCACCCCGGCCTACCAGCAGATGATCTTCGTGAACCTGCCCGTGAACGACCTCGACGCCTCGAAGAAGTTCTTCACGGAGCTCGGCTACACGATCAACCCGCAGTTCAGCGACGACAACGCGGCCTCCGTGGTGATCAGCGACACGATCGTGGTGATGCTGCTCACCAAGCCGTTCTACTCGACGTTCACCAAGAAGGAGATCGCGGACGCCGCGAAGACCAGCGAGGTCCTGATCGCCCTGAGCGCCCAGAGCCGCCAGAAGGTCGACGAGCTCGTCGACAGGGCGCTCGCGCTGGGCGGCTCCCCGAGCGGTGAGACCCAGGACATGGGTTTCATGTACGGCCGTTCGTTCGACGACCTCGACGGCCATACCTGGGAGGTCGTATGGATGGACCCCTCGACCGTCCAGAGCTGACCCGCTCGCCGTTCCGCGCTGCCTAGCATGGGCGGGTGCATCCGACGACACCCGCCCAGCCGTTCGACGGCTCCCACGACCGTGAGATCGAGTCCCTCGCCGAGTTCGACGAGGTGGCCCGCACCCACGGCACGCTCTCCCACTTCCGCGTCCAGTCCGTCGATCTGACGGCCCGTACGGACGTCCTCCTCGCCCTGGACACCTCGGGCGCCGTCTTCCTCGGCTGCCCGATGGAACCGGAGGCGGCCACGAAGTCCCGCGCCTCCGGCGCCCTGGTCTTCCCGCCCGTACCGGGCCTGTCCTTCGACCCGTACCGCGGTTTCGTCTACTCCCCCGACGAGTTGTTCGCGTCCCTGGACGAGGGCTACGAGGCGACACCGGACGCCCGTACGTACGCCTGGTTCCAGCACACGAAGGCGGACGGCGACATCTTCGGGTCGATGCTCCGCTCGATCCACGACGACGCCGTCACCGACGCGCTCGACGAACTCCTCGTCGGAGAGCGCGTGGTGGGCGTCATGGGCGGCCACGCCATGGCACGCGGCACGGACGCGTACGCCGGCGCGGCCCGCCTCGGCCGTGAACTCGCCCGTGCGGGGCTCATGGTGGCGACCGGAGGCGGACCCGGCGCGATGGAGGCGGCGAACCTCGGCGCCTACGCGGCCCCCTTCGACGACGAGATGCTCACCGGCGCCCTCCGTATCCTTGCCAAGGCACCGAAGTTCACGCCCTCGATCACCGAATGGGCGAAGGCCGCCTTCGAGGTGCGGGCCGGCTGGCCGGGCGGCGGCCCCTCGGTCGGCATCCCCACGTGGTTCTACGGCCACGAGCCGCCGAACCCGTTTGCCGCGCACCTCGCCAAGTACTTCTCCAACGCCACCCGCGAGGACGGCCTGTTGGCCCGCTGCACCGCGGGAGTGGTGTTCCTGCCGGGCGCCGCCGGGACCGTACAGGAGATCTTCGACAACGCGACGCCCAACTACTACGGGTCGCGGGGCGAGCCGACCCCCATGGTGCTCGTGGACCGGACGCACTGGACACAACGGCTGCCCGCCTGGCCGCTCTTGCGGTCACTCGCCCAGGAGCGGGCGATGGAGTCCCGTATCGCCCTGGTTGACCGGATCGAGGAGGCTCCGGAGGCGTTGAAACGTCTCGGTGGTTAATAAGCGGGCAAAGCCAGCCGCTCAGAGGCATCCTCGCATTGACACTTCTTATGGAACGCTTATAGACCTGTGGTTCTGCTGGGGATGGTGACGCGTTCGGCTCACCGGGGGCGCCATCTTCCCCTCCACCCCCCGCAGTTGCGCTTCCCGTAAAGGACAAACGTGTCCCTTTCCCGCCGTACCGCCGCCCGTTCGGTGCGCATGCTCGGTGTCACCGCCGCCTCCGCCGCCCTCGCGCTCAGCGCCGCCGGCACCGCGCTGGCCTGCGACATCAGCGAGTTCTCCGCCACTGCCGCCTGTGACGGCACGAAGGGCGTCATCACCGTCACCGACAAGGACCCCACGGGCGTCCCGGCCGTCATCACCGTCTTCCTCGAGAACAACGGCGCCGACCTCCGGCAGGTCGGCACGGAACAGACGGTCGTGGGCTCGAAGAAGGGCGTCACCGTCTCCTTCGCCGAGGACTGGGAGCCGAACGCCGAGTACCGGGTCCACGTCCTGGCCGTCAAGGGCAAGAAGACGTTCGTCGACACCGACATCAGCCCGAACGTGACCACCCCGTCCAAGGCCTGCGAGGCCGACGACACGTCGAGCCCGAGCAGCACCCCGTCCTCGTCGCCGTCGGACACCAAGACCACGCCGCCGCCGGCCGAGACGATCACCCCGTCCGCTTCCCCGTCCGACTCGGCCAGCGACAGCGCCGCGCCCGCACCCTCCGCGAGCAACGCCCCGTCGCCCGCGGTCCAGGAGTCCAACCTCGCCGAGACCGGTGCCAACTCCAACACCGGTCTGATCGTCGGCGTCGCGGCCGCCCTGGTCGTCGTCGGCGGTGGCGCGGTGTTCTTCGGGATGCGTCGCCGCGGGTCCAGCAACCGCTGACCGGCACGACCCGCTCGACCCGCACTACGGACGTACGTGAGTGGCCCGTCCCCATTTCGGGCGGGCCACCCGCATGTCCCGGTACGTTCCCCGGCCGGCCTCTCTCCCTCGGCCGGCCGTCAGTCCAGTACGACGATCTCGCCCGCGTCGAAGGAGACCCCCACCGCGCCTCCGACCTCCGGCGCGTCCCGCAGGGCGCACGCCGCCTCCAGCCTCGGTGCGCCCTCCGGCTGGAGGTGCACCGCGACATGGGTGCCGCGGAAGGTGCGGCCGGCGACGGTGCAGCGCAGTCCCTCGTCCGCACCCACCAGGCGCACACCGGCAGGCCGGACCAGCAGCGTGCGCGCCCCCTGGCCCGATCCGTCCGGCACCGGCACCTTGCCCCACGGGGTGACCGCGGCCTCCCCCGTGACGGTCGCCTCCACCACGTTGTCGAAGCCCAGGAACCGGGCCACGAACTCGTCCGCCGGCCGCTGCCACACCTCGAGTGGCGTACCGGACTGGGCGATCCGCCCGTCCCGCATCACCACGACCCGGTCGGCGAGCGCGAACGCCTCGCCCTGGTCATGGGTGACCGCGAGCACGGTCGTCCCCAACCGGCCGAACAACTCCCGAAGTTCGACGACCAGCCGCTCCCGCAGCGACCGGTCGAGCTGGCCGAGCGGCTCGTCGAGCATCAGCAGCCGGGGCCGCGGCGCGAGGGCCCGGGCCAGCGCCACCCGCTGCTGTTCCCCGCCGGAGAGCGAGGCCACCGCACGGCCGCCCGCACCGGGCAGCCCGACCAGTTCCAGCAACTCCCGCACCCGCTCGCCCTGCCGGCCCCTGGGCATGCCGCGCATCCGCAGCCCGAAGGCCACGTTGCCGCCCACGTCCCGCTGCGGGAACAGCTGATGGTCCTGGAACATCAGCCCGAGCTCCCGCTTGTGCGCGGGCACCCCGGCCTGGTCCCGCCCGTCCAGCAGCACCCGGCCGGCGTCCAGCGGCTGGAGCCCGGCCACCGCCCGCAGCAGCGTCGACTTGCCGCTGCCGCTCGGCCCCAGCACGCAGACCACCTCGTGCTCGGCGACGGCGAGACCGACCGCGTCGAGCACGGCGCGCCCCCCGAACCGCACGGTCGCGCGCTCCAGCTCCAGCAGCATCAGAACTCCCCCGTACGGTCGGTCCGCAGCCGCTCCAGCACCAGCAGGGCCACCGCGCACACCACCATCAGAATCGTCGAAAGGGCCATCGCCTGGCCGTAGTTCAGCTCGCCGGCCCGACCGAGCAGTCGCGCCACGGCGACCGGCAGCGTCGGACTGTCGGGCCGGGCGATGAACACCGTCGCCCCGAACTCCCCCAGCGACACCGCGAAGGCGAATCCGGCCGCGACGAGCAGCGCCCGCCGCACCATCGGCAGGTCGACCTCCCGCCACACCCGCCAGGGCGACGCCCCGAGCACGGCCGCCGCCTCACGCAGCCGCTGGTCCACCGCCCGCAGCACCGGCAGCATGATCCGTACGACGAAGGGAACGCCGACCAGCGCCTGCGCGAGCGGCACCAGGATCCAGGTACCGCGCAGGTCCAGCGGAGGCTCGTCGAGCGCGATGAGAAACCCGAAGCCGACGGTCACGGCGGAGACGCCCAGCGGCAGCATCAGCAGTGCGTCGAAGCCACGGACCAGCCGTCCGGCGTCCCGTCGGGTGAGCGCGGCCGCGGCGAGCCCACCGACGAGCACGGCGATCGCGGTCGCGACGACGGCGTACTCCAGCGAGTTGCCGATCGCCTCGATCGGCGGGACCAGGAAGACATTGCCGTCGTCGCTGGTCAACGCCCGGTAGTAGGCGAAGCCGGGTGCGTCGAGCGAGCGCTGCGCCAGCACCCCGAGCGGCAGCACCAGCAGGACGGCGATCGTGCCGAGCACTCCGGCCAGCAGCGCCCACTGCCCGGCCCCGCGCGGTCGCCGCGCCGTCACCGACGCGTCGACCAGCCGCAACGCGGTCTCCCGCCGCCGTACGGCCTGGGCGTGCACGGCGAGGATCACGCCGACGGCCACGAACTGGACGATCGTGAGGACGGCGGCCGTGGACAGGTCGAAGATCTCGGAGGTCTGCCGGTAGATCTCCACCTCGAGGGTGGAGAAGGTGGGGCCACCGAGGATCTGCACCACTCCGAAGGAGGTGAAGGTGAACAGGAAGACCATCAGCGCGGCGGCGGCGACGGCGGGCCCCAGGGCGGGCAGGGTGACCGTGCGCCACGCCGTCAGCCGGGACGCGCCGAGCATCCGCGCCGCCTCCTCCTGGCGGGGGTCGAGCTGCGACCACAGCCCGCCCACCGTCCGCACGACGACCGCGTAGTTGAAGAAGACGTGCGCCAGCAGGATCGCCCACACCGTGGTGTCCAGCCGTACGCCCCACAGGTCGTCGAGCAGTCCACCGCGCCCGACGAGCGCCAGGAACGCCGTGCCGACGACGACCGTCGGCAGCACGAACGGCACGGTGACGACGGCGCGCAGCACCTGCTTGCCCGGGAACTCCAGGCGCGCGAAGACATACGCGGCGGGCAGCGCGACCAGGAGCGTCAGCGCGGTGGAGGCCAGTGCCTGCCAGGTGGTGAACCACAGGACGTGCCGGATGCCGGACTGCGCGAGCACGTCCCACAGCCGTCCGAAGCGCGGGCCCCCGTCGGCGCCGAGTCCCCGGGCGACGATCGCGGCGACAGGGTAGGCGAAGAAGACCGCGAAGAACGCGACGGGCACGGCCATGAGACCGAGCCGTGCCACGTTCCCCGTGCGGGCTCCGCGCCCGGTCACTTCAGTACGAGCGAGGTCCATGACTTGACCCAGTCGTCGCGGTTGTCGGCGATCTTCCCGGGGTCCAGGGTCTCGGGGTCCTTGGCGGCGGGCCCGTACTCGGTGAACTCGGCGGGGACGGCCGCCCCCTTCACCACCGGGTACACGAACATGTTGAGCGGCATGTCCTCCTGGAACTCTTTGGTGATCAGGAAGTCGATCAGCGCCTTGCCGCCCTTGCTGTTGGAGGCGTTGCTCAGCAGACCCGCGAACTCGATCTGCCGGAAGCAGGTGCCGGACGCGACACCGGTCGGCGCGGTGGCCGGCTTCGGGTCGCCGTAGATCACCTCGGCGGGCGGCGAGGAGGCGTACGACACGACGAGCGGCCGGTCGGCCTTCGCCTTCTTCCCCCCGGCGGACCCGGAGAACTCCTCGTTGTAGGCCTGCTCCCAGCCGTCGACCACCTTCACCCCGTTGGCCTTGAGCTTCTTCCAGTACCCCTCCCAGCCTCCGTCGCCGTACTTCGCGGCGGTGCCGAGCAGGAAGCCGAGCCCGGGCGAGGAGGTGGAGGCGTTCTCGGTGACGAGCAGATCCTTGTAGGCGGGCTTCACCAGGTCGTCGAAGGAGGCGGGCGGGGCCAGCTTGTGCTCGCTGAAGTACGCCTTGTCGTAGTTGACGCAGATGTCGCCGTAGTCGACGGGAGTGACCCGGCGCTTGTCGGCGTCCAGCCGGTACTGCGCGTCGACCTGCCCCAGCCCCTTGGCTTCGTACGACTGGAACAGCCCGTTGTCGAGGGCGCGCGACAGGAGCGTGTTGTCGACGCCGAAGAAGACGTCGCCCTGCGGGTTGTCCTTGGTGAGGATCGCCTTGTTGACGGCCTGCCCGGCGTCGCCGTCCTTGAGGACCTTCACCTTGTACCCGGACTCCTTCTCGAAACCGGCGAGCACACCCTTGGACACGGCCCACGAGTCGTGGCTGACGAGGGTGACGGTCTTCGAGCTCCCCGAGCCCGCCGTCCCCTTCCCGTCCGTCGACCCGCACGCGGACAGCGCGACCAGGCCGAGCCCTACGGCCACGGCCACGAAGGTCTTGTTCTGCACTGGTTTTCCTCCTGGGTTGACCAGGAAGAGACGCGGCCCCGCCCGGGTCCGCGACGGACGCCGGGCAGGGCGCAACAGCTCGAGTGATGACCGAACTTCCTACCCAGAATGACCTGGGCGAGGTTCAGAGGGTCTGCGGGCCTGGATGCCGCACTCTCAGCGCTGTGGCGCTCCCCTGTCGGAATATGAAGATGTGTACGGTCCTCAGACTACCGCTCGGTCGCCGCGAGCTGACCGCACGCCCCGTCGATCTCCTGACCACGGGTGTCCCGGACCGTGACGGGCACCCCGTGCGCGGCGATCGCCTCGACGAACGCCTTCTCGTCCTCGGGCCGGGAGGCCGTCCACTTCGACCCCGGCGTCGGGTTGAGCGGGATGAGGTTGACGTGCACCGGCTTGCCCCGCAGCAGCCGCCCGAGCCGGTCACCACGCCAGGCCTGGTCGTTGATGTCGCGGATCAGCGCGTACTCGATGGACAGCCGACGCCCGGACCGCTCGGTGTACTCGAACCCGGCCTCCAGCACCTCGCGCACCTTCCACCGCGTGTTCACGGGGACCAGGGTGTCGCGCAGTTCGTCGTCCGGCGCGTGCAGGGAGATCGCCAGCCGGCACTTGAAGCCCTCGTCGGAGAACCGGTGGATGGCGGGCACCAGGCCGACCGTCGACACGGTGATCCCGCGCTGCGAGAGCCCGAGCCCGTCGGGAGCCGGGTCGGTGAGCGCCCGGATGGCACCGACGACCCGCTTGTAGTTGGCGAGCGGCTCGCCCATACCCATGAAGACGATGTTGCTGAGCCTGGCAGGCCCCCCCGGCACCTCTCCGTCCCGCAGGGCCCGCATCCCGTCGACGATCTGGTGCACGATCTCGGCGGTGGACAGGTTCCGGTCCAGCCCCGCCTGCCCGGTGGCGCAGAACGGGCAGTTCATCCCGCACCCCGCCTGCGAGCTGATGCACATGGTCACCCGGTCCGGGTACCGCATCAGTACCGACTCCACGAGCGTGCCGTCGAACAGCCGCCACAGGGTCTTGCGGGTGGTCCCCTCGTCGGTCGACAGATGCCGGACCACCGACATCAGGTCCGGCAGCAGCGCCTCACGCAGCTTGTCGCGGGCACCGGCGGGGATGTCGGTCCACTCCGCCGGGTCGTGCGCGTAACGCGCGAAGTAGTGCTGCGAGAGCTGCTTGGCACGGAACGGCTTCTCACCGATCTCCGCCACGACCTCCTTCCGCTCGGCGGGCGAGAGGTCGGCAAGATGCCGCGGCGGCTTCTTGGCTCCGCGGGGGGCAACGAAAGTAAGTTCTCCGGGCTTCGGCATAACCCTTCCAGTGTCGCAGATCAACTCCACCGGCCCAGGCCCAGAACGGGGTGGGGGCGGTCACCCCTGGGCGCTCTCTGTCATGGTTGGACGGCCTCGCACAACCCAGGGACGGCCCAGGGGGCGTACCACCGGGAGCGGGATGATCTCTCCGGAGGGGTGCGAGTGGACATGCTTGAACTGATGGAGTGGCTGGCCGCGCGCGGAGTCACAACCTTCTTCAAGGTCGACGGTGACCGCATGGTTGAGCGGCGGACGGCATGGATGGTCATCGTCAGCGGTGGGCCGCTCGGCGAGGACTCGTTCTTCCGAGCCGACCTGGCCACGCCAGACGCATGCCTTGACTCGTTGCTCGCTCATCTGGAGGGCAAGGGCCTGTCGCCATTCGCATGATCAACATGTGCTGAAGCTCAGACGCAACTGCCGTGGGGTGCCCGCACGTACCTGGTGAGCTCGACCGCCCGCTCGCTCAGTTTCTCGTTCCCCTCACGGCCCTGGTGACGAGCTCGCTCGCCCAGCCCTCGGCGGAGGCCGTGGGCAGGACGAGCCGGCGTCGACGGTAGCGGTGCCCGGCGCGCGTCGTTGATCGCTGCGAGCAGCGAGGCAGGAGTACATGAGATACGGGCCCCCTCCCCGCACAGAAGCAAAGGGAGGCGGCCCGCATGAACCCGTTGTGCCGCGTGGGTCAGCCGGAACCCACGAACAGGACGAGCAGCAGCCAGACCACGGGAGCCGTGGGCAGGAGCGAGTCGAGCCGGTCCATGATGCCCCCGTGGCCCGGGAGCAGCGTGCCCATGTCCTTGATGCCCAGGTCCCGCTTGATCATGGACTCGCCGAGGTCGCCGAGCGTGGCGCTGGCCGCGACGGCGAAGCCGAGCAGCAGCCCCTGCCACCAGGTGCCGTCGTCGATCAGGAACTGCATGCACAGCGCGCCGGCGACCATCGCGAACGACACCGCCCCGAGCAGGCCCTCGCGGGTCTTGCCCGGGCTGATGCGCGGGGCGAGCTTGGTTCTGCCGAAGCGCCAGCCGACGGCGTACGCGCCCGTGTCGCTGACGACCGTCAGGACCAGGAACGTCATGACACGGAACGCTCCGTCGTCGGCGGTGAGCATCAGGGCGACGAACGTGGCGAGGAACGGCACGTAGAAGGCCGCGAAGACGCCGGCCGTGACGTCCTTGAGGTAGCCCTCGGGCGGTTCGGTCATCCGCCAGACCAGCACCGCGAGCGCGGTGAGAGCCATCGCGACCCAAGCGCCCTCGGGTCCCCGGACGTATCCGGCGACGATCATCGCGGCACCGCCGACCGCTAGCGGCACGAGCGGCGCCCTGATGCCCTTGCGCTCCTGCAGCCTGCTGGTCAGCTCCCACAGGCCCACGACGACGGCGACCGCTATCACGCCGATGAACACGGCCTTGACGACGAACAGCGACGCGACGATGACCGCACCGAGCCCGACCCCGACCCCTATGGCCGCGCCCAGGTCGCGGCCCGCACTCTTCTTCTGCGGGGCGGGCGCCGGCTGAGGGGCGTCGGGCATGGGCTCCGGATTCTGCGGCACCGCCGCAGGGGGCTGTGCCGACGGTGTGTCGTGGCGTCGGGCGGCGTCGATGTACGGCTGGTTGCCGTAGGGCGCGTCGCCGTAGGGCTCGGCTGGGAACGGGGGGCCGCCCAGCCGAGCGGCCCCCCGGTCGTCATCCTGGTTTCCGCCGTGTGCGGGTACGTCGGGGACGATGGGCATGGGGCGAGTCTGCTGCGCCTCAGGCGCATCGTACGCGGGACCCGCCGGGGCGGCCCCTTGGACGGGCGCCTGGTCGGCGGGCCCCCAGTACCCGGCCCGCGACCCGGCGTGTGGCGGTGAGCCCCAGGAAGAGTCGTTCATCAGACCTCGAGCAGCTCCGATTCCTTGTGCTTCAGGAGCTCGTCCACCTGGGCGACGTACTTCGCGGTGGTGTCGTCGAGCTCCTTCTCGGCACGGCGGCCCTCGTCCTCGCCGACCTCGCCGTCCTTGATCAGCTTGTCGATCGCGTCCTTGGCCTTGCGGCGGACCGCGCGGATGGACACCTTGGCGTCCTCGCCCTTGCCCTTGGCGACCTTGATGTAGTCGCGGCGGCGCTCCTCGGTCAGCTCGGGGAACACCACTCGGATGATGTTGCCGTCGTTGCTCGGGTTGACGCCCAGGTCGGAGTCGCGGATCGCCTGCTCGATGTTGCGCAGCGCGGTCTTGTCGAACGGCGTCACGACCGCCATGCGCGGCTCCGGCACGGAGAACGAAGCCAGCTGGTTGATCGGCGTCAGTGCGCCGTAGTAGTCGGCAACGATCTTGTTGAACATCGCCGGGTGCGCACGGCCGGTGCGGATCGCGGCGAAGTCCTCCTTGGCGACCACGACGGCCTTCTCCATCTTCTCCTCGGCCTCGAGGAGGGTCTCTTCGATCACCACTTGCTCCTGCGTGTCTTGAGTAGGCCCGGCTGCGGTTCCTTGCGGAGGCCGGCCGGCTGCGTCGCGTCTTCTTCCTGCACGGTTCCCGACCGGCAGGACATTGTCCATCCCCCGACCAGGGTCCGTCCCCCGGTCAGGTGTTGTCGTGCGAGACCGGGGTTCTTCCGGTCAGGCCCGGCTGCCTTGCTCACCCACAAGCGTGCCGATCTTCTCACCCCTGACGGCGCGAGCGATATTGCCCTCCGTCAGGAGCTCGAAGACGAGGATCGGGAGCTTGTTGTCACGGCACAGCGTGATCGCGGTCATGTCCGCGACCTTCAGGTCGCGGGTGATGACCTCGCCGTAGCCGAGGGCGTCGAACTTGACGGCCGCCGGGTTGGTCTTCGGGTCGGAGTCGTAGACGCCGTCCACGCCGTTCTTGCCCATCAGCAGCGCCTCGGCGTCGATCTCCAGGGCGCGCTGGGCGGCGGTGGTGTCGGTGGAGAAGTACGGCATGCCCATACCGGCACCGAAGATGACCACGCGGCCCTTCTCCAGGTGCCGCACGGCACGCAGCGGGATGTAGGGCTCGGCGACCTGGCCCATGGTGATGGCGGTCTGCACGCGGCTGTCGATGCCCTCCTTCTCCAGGAAGTCCTGGAGGGCGAGGCAGTTCATGACCGTGCCGAGCATGCCCATGTAGTCCGAGCGGGCGCGGTCCATGCCGCGCTGCTGGAGTTCGGCGCCGCGGAAGAAGTTGCCGCCGCCGATGACGACCGCGATCTCGGCGCCGTCACGGACGACGGCGGCGATCTCACGGGCGACCTTGTGCACCACGTCGGGGTCCACGCCCAGGCCCCCGCCACCGGAGAATGCCTCCCCGGACAGCTTCAGCATGAACCGGCCGCGTAGTTTGCCGTCGTCGCTCTTCTGGGCCTTGGTGGTCATGGAAGATCCCGCCTCTTTCACGTGGTGCACATGCGAAGAAGGCCATTGCCGGTGGGGTGTTCGCAACCCGTGCGCGGCAATGGCCTCCTCGTCAGATCTGCTGTCGTCCGTCACGCACGCGCGTGACGGCGTACCGGACGACTGCCTCCGACCCTATCGGGCCGGCGCGTCGATCGCGGTACGGACTCAGATGCCGACCTTGATACGCGTGAAGCGCTTCAGGGTGACACCGGCCTCGTCCAGGATCTTCTGGACGGACTTCTTGTTGTCCAGCGCGTACGGCTGGCCGAGCAGCGTGGCGTCCTTGAAGAAGCCGTTGAGGCGACCCTCGACGATCTTCGGCAGGGCGGCCTCGGGCTTGCCCTCGGCGCGGGTGGTCTCCTCGGCGACGCGGCGCTCGGTCTCGACGACCTCGGCCGGCACGTCCTCCTTGGAGAGGTACTTCGGCGCGAAGGCGGCGATGTGCTGGGCGATGCCCTTGGCCACGACAGCGGCCTCGTCGGTCTGCTTGTCGAGCTCGACGAGGACACCGATCTGCGGGGGCAGGTCGGGCATCGTGCGGTGCATGTACGCGGTCACGAAGCCGTCGGCGAACTGCGCGAAGCGGTCCAGCACGATCTTCTCGCCGAGGTTGGCGTTGGCCTCGTCCACGAACGCCTGGACGGTCTTGCCGGCCTCGATCTCGGACGCGAGCAGCGCCTCGAGGTCGGCCGGGGAGGTCTTGACGACGTGCTCGGCGATCGCGTTGGCGACGGCCTGGAACTTCTCACCCTTGGCGACGAAGTCCGTCTCGCACTTCAGCTCGACGAGGACGCCGGAGGAGTTGTCGTCGGCGATGATCGAGACCACGGCGCCGTTCTCGGCGGAGCGGCCCTCACGCTTGGCGACGCCCTTCTGGCCCTTGATGCGGAGCGCCTCGACGGCCTTGTCGACGCTGCCTTCGGCCTCGTCCAGCGCCTTCTTGCAGTCCATCATGCCGGCGCCGGTGAGCTCACGGAGCTTCTTGACGTCAGCGGCGGTGTAGTTCGCCATGATCTGTGAATCTCTCTCGGAGTTCGAAGTCTCGAAGATCTACGAAGATCTGGGGGGGCTGTGGGTGAACGGCGGGCGGTGCACTCGGCACCCCCCGCCGTCACTTCGTCCCTAGTGCCCTACGGACGACCTGGCGGCCGTACGGCCTACGGCCTGACTCAGGCCTGCTCGCCCTCGGCGGCCGGAGCGGCCTCCGCGGCGGGGGCCTCAGCCTCAGCCTCAGCAGCGGGAGCCTCGGCGGCCGGGGCCTCGGCCTCAGCAGCGGCCTCGGCGGGAGCCTCGGCGGTCTCAGCCTCAGCAGCGGCCTCGGCCGGCTTCTCGGCAGCCTCGTCCGTGGTCTCGGCGTCGGCCTTCTTCTCGCCCTCGAGCAGGTCGCGCTCCCACGCGGCCAGCGGCTCGCCGGCGGCCTTGTCGCCCTTGTCGCCGGTGGCGACGCCGGAACGGGAGATGAGGCCCTCGGCGACGGCGTCGGCGATCACGCGGGTGAGCAGGGTGACGGAGCGGATCGCGTCGTCGTTGCCCGGGATCTTGTAGTCGACCTCGTCGGGGTCGCAGTTGGTGTCGAGGATGGCGACGACCGGGATGTTGAGCTTCCGGGCCTCACCGACCGCGATGTGCTCCTTCTTGGTGTCCACGATCCAGACGGCGCTGGGAACCTTGGACATCTCGCGGATACCACCGAGGGTCTTCTCGAGCTTGGCCTTCTCACGCGAGAGGACCAGGAGCTCCTTCTTCGTCAGACCCGAGGCGGCGACGTCCTCGAAGTCGATGACCTCGAGCTCCTTGAGGCGCTGGAGGCGCTTGTAGACGGTCGAGAAGTTGGTGAGCATGCCGCCCAGCCAGCGCTGGTTGACGTAGGGCATGCCGACGCGGGTCGCCTGCTCGGCGATGGCCTCCTGCGCCTGCTTCTTCGTGCCGACGAACATGACCGTGCCGCCGTGGGCGACGGTCTCCTTGACGAACTCGTAGGCGCGGTCGATGTACGACAGCGACTGGAGCAGGTCGATGATGTAGATGCCGTTGCGCTCGGTGAAGATGAAGCGCTTCATCTTCGGGTTCCAGCGACGGGTCTGGTGACCGAAGTGGACGCCGCTTTCCAGCAGCTCCCGCATCGTGACGACGGCCATGGCCGTTCTCCTTGGTTTTCTCGGTTGTGCCGCGGGAACCGGACGGTTCCCGCGCCTGACGCCCGCGATGCGCCGAGCCACGAAGGACCGAGGGGCGCAGACACCGGAAGACCGACCGTGGCCGGCCCCCGATATTGGGGCGTGCGAAGTCGACCCGGTGACCCGGATCGCCAGAAGAAGTGTACGGGACCGGCGAGGTACCGGGTGACGCCGCTGTCCACAACCGTCGGACGGTCCACAGGCCCGGGCCGCCACCGGAGGAACGCGGGACGGTGACGGCATGCACGCACAGCGAGACCCACGACGATTCCCTGCGCAGCGGCACCGCCCAGAGCGGTACCTGGCCCTGCTGCTGTGTCTGTCGATCATGACGGCGGCCTCGGTGGCGTGGGCGGATCCCCGGGTTCCGCCGCGCGCCCCGGCGCTCCCGGCGCCCCGGGCTCTCCCGGCGCCGCCGGTCCCGGCGATCGGCCGGGTCTGGCCGGTGGGCACCCGCCCGGCGGTGCTCCGCGGCTGGGAGCCCCCGGCGAGCCCGTACGCCCGCGGCCACCGGGGCGTCGACCTGGCGGCACCGCCGGGCACCGCCGTACGGGCGGTGGCGGCGGGCCGGGTGTCCTTCGCGGGCCGGGTGGCGGGCCGGGGCGTCGTGTCGGTGGAACTGGCGGCGACGGGCCGGCCACCCCTGCGGACGACCTACGAGCCGGTACGGGCGTCGGTGCGCAAGGGCGACGAGGTGGCCCCGGGCCAGGTCGTCGGCACGGTGGAGCAGATGGGCTCACACTGCGCCCGGACGTGTGTGCACTGGGGGCTGCTCAGAGGCGAGACCTATCTGGACCCGCTGTCGCTGCTGCCCCCATGGCTGTGGCGGAACGGCCCGTCACGGCTACTGCCGGTGCTCGGCGTACCTCTGCCATGACTGGGCGGAGGCCCGCGCCCCGACTCCAAACGCCGTGAGTCGACCCAGAAGCCCACGGTTCGTCCCCGGAATCCGTGACTCAGCTCCGAATTCCTTGACTCGGCCCCGACCACCATGGCTCAACCCAGAAGCCCGCGGCCCGGCCCCGGCCGCCGTCACTCGACCCCTAAGCCCGCGCCCCGACCCCGACCGCCGTCACTGAGACAAGGCCCGCAGCCCGACCCCCAACCCCGCGACTCAACCCAGACCGCCGTCACTCGACCCCCAAGCCCGCGCCCCGGCCCCGACCGCCGTCACTGACCACGAAACCCGCAGCCCGATCCCCAACCACGCGACTCAACCCAGACCGCCGTCACTCGACCCCCAAGCCCGCGACTCGCCCCCGACCGCCGTCACTCAGCCCCGGACGCCCCGCAGCACCATCCCCACCGCCGCGTCGGTGATCGCCGAGGGGTCCTCCGCCGCGCCCAGCTCGATCCGCCGTACCGCCGCGTCCACCACGCCCTGCAACAGCATCGCCGCGAGACGGGGCTGCGCGTGGCCCAGCTCCGCCAGCGCCGCACCGATCATCGCCACGAGCCCGCCGTGTGCCGCCCGGATCTTCTCCCGGGCCCCCGCGTCCAGCTCGCTCGCCGAGATCGCCACGACGGCCCGGTGCCGCCGGTCCCCCACCAGGGCGAGCTGCCGGCGCACATACGCCTCGACCTTGGCCTCGGCCCCGTCGGCCGCGGCCATCGCCGCCTCCACCTCCGCCGCCCACACGGGGAAGTCGGCCTCGCACAGCTCCTCGACCACGGCGGCCCGCGACCGGAAGTACTCGTACACGGACGAACGCGCGAGGCCCGTGCGCTCGGCGAGGGCCGGGAAGGTCAGCGCCTCCGTACCGCCCTCGGACAACAGGGAGCGTGCCGCGTCCAGCAGGGCGGCACGCTGCATCGACCGGTGCTCGGCCACGGAGGCCGCTCGAATCCTTGGCACATCGACCACTCTACGGACGCTCCCCGCCCGGCGGGAGTGACTCCGCCCGCACTCGCGTCCACCGGCCGGGGCTCCCCGGCCGGTTCAACGGCCGAAGCTCGCCAGTTTCGCGCGCAGCTGGAGGACGGACTTGGTGTGGATCTGACTGACCCTGCTCTCGGTCACGCCCAGCACGTTGCCGATCTCGGCGAGCGTCAGCCCCTCGTAGTAGTAGAGCGTGACGACCGTCTTCTCCCGGTCGGGCAGCGTGTTGATCGCCCGCGCGAGGAACCGTCTGAGCTCCCGGTCCTCGGCCACCTCCACGGGGTTGTCCGCGGCGGTGTCCTCCAGCGTGTCCATGAAGCTGAGGCCGTCCCCGTCCTCACCCCCGACGTGCAGCAGCTCCTCCAGCGCCACCACGTTGGCCAGCGACAACTGGCTGAACACAGCGTGCAGTTCGTCCACCGCGATGCCCAGCTCGGCGGCCACCTCGCACTCCGACGGAGTCCGCCGCAGCCGCGCCTCCAGCGTCGCGTAGGCCCGCTCGACGTTGCGTGCCTTCTGCCGCACCGACCGCGGGATCCAGTCCAGCGCCCGGAGCTCGTCGATCATCGCGCCCCGGATCCGGGTGATCGCGTAGGTCTCGAACTTGATCTCCCGGTCGACGTCGAACTTCTCGATCGCGTCGATCAGTCCGAAGACCCCGGAGGACACGAAGTCGGCCTGCTCCACGTTGGGCGGCAGCCCGACGCTCACCCGGCCCGCCACGTACTTCACCAGCGGCGAGTAGTGCAGGATCAGCTGTTCCCGCAGCCGTTCGTCCCCCGTCGCCTTGTACGACCGCCACAGCTCGTCGAGCGTCGAGGGAGCGGGCGGCCGCACGCTGCCACCGTCACGGGCGGCTGGGGGGCTCGCCGCCCGGTCGGACCCGGAGGTGTGCTGGGGCATTCGTCGCCTTGTGCCGTTCTGCCGTGAAGTGCGTGTGGTCGGTACCGCGTGGTGCAGAGGTGCCGGTCTGTGCCGGAATCCTCGTGAGCGTAGCGTGACTGAAGTGTCGCGGTGCGCGAAGGGCGTGGCCGGACCGGTACGCAGATACGTTCCGCTTGGACCCCTCCCGGGTCACGGCTGTTACCGCGGTCGACCCGGGGCCGGGCCAACTGCCGGAAACGCCAAGGCTTTCGGCGTTCCCCCGGACGGCCGAACACCCCGGGTCAACACGGACGGTGGCCCCCTCGAACGGAGACCATGGCCTGGCGTGTCAACTTCCAGCCGTCGCCGTGTCGTTCGACGTAACCGAGTGCTCTGAGTTCGTACAGTCTCGCGATCGCGTCGTCCGGCGTGGTCCGGGCCTCGCGTGCGATCTCGTCGACCGCCGCGGACCTGCGGGCGGGCAGCGCGGCCAGAACACGCCGGGCAGCCGGTTCCAGCAGATCGCGCGGCAGCGCCGGACCACGCCGGTCGGGTGCCAGCTCACCCATCTCTCCGACCAGTTCGACGACCTCCGCGGCGTCGGTGACCAGCACCGCCTCCCCGCGCAGGAGTTCGTGCACCCCTGCGGAAAGGCCACTGGTGGCCGGCCCCGGCACCCCCATCATGTGCCGGCCCAACCGCTGCGCCGCCCGCGCGGTGACCAGCGAGCCGCTGCGGTACGCGGCCTCGACGACGACCGTGCCCCGGGTCAGCGCGGCGATCACCCGGTTGCGCAGGATGAACCTGCTCGGTGTCGGATGGTCGCCGGGCGGCAACTCGCCGACCACCAGACCCTGTTCGGCGATCCTGTTGATCAACGCGGTGTGGCCGCGCGGGTAGGGCCGGTCGACCCCGCAGGCGAGCACGGCGACGGTGGCGCCGCCCGCGCCGAGGGCGCCCCGGTGGGCGGCGCCGTCCACGCCGTAGGCGCCGCCCGACACGACCACCCAGCCCTGTTCGGCGAGGCCGGCGGAGAGGGTGGCCGCCATGTGGGCGCCGTACTCGGTGCAGGCGCGGGCGCCGACCACGGCGACCGACCGCAGCGCCCACATCCGCAGACTCGGCCGCCCCCGCACCCAGAGCCCGAGCGGCCGGGCGTCCCCGAGTTCGTCCAGCGTTCCCGGCCACTCTGCGTCCCCCGCGCACACGAACCGCACCCCGGCCTCGTGCGCGACGGCCAGATCCCGCTCCGGCTCGGCCCGCTCGGCCCGTGCGCGCAACCCGGCCCAGCGCCGCGCGGTCACCCCTGGCAGCGGCTCCCCGTCGTCCCGCAGCCGCCGCACGACCTCCCTTACGCCGCGCTGCCGCACCCACTGCCCGCCCACCTCGTCGCCGGGCTCGAGGACCCGCCCGAGGAAGACCCGGGCGAGCCGGTCGTCGGCCGGCTCGTCGCCGCTCACGTCAGGGCCCCGAGGGCCATCGGTACCCCGCGCGGCACCCCTGTGCGCAGTTGCAGGGCCAGGTTCACGTCCATCACGCCGGGCCGGTCGTGGCCGACGAGGTCGGCGACGGTCCAGGCGACGCGCAGGACCCGGTCGAGCCCCCGGGCGGTCAGCACCCCTCGCTCCAGGCTCCGCTCCGCCTCGTCCATGGCACCGGTGGCGGCCTGCCAGCGGTTGCGCAGCTCCCGCCCCGGCACTTCGCTGTTGGTCCGCCACGGAGTGCCCGCCAGCCGGGCCGCCGCCCGTTCCCGGGCGGCCCTGACCCGGTCTGCGACGGTCGCCGTGGACTCACCGCCGGGCCCGCGGTGCGCGAGCTCGGCCCGGCCGACCGGGTCGACCTCCACCCGCAGGTCGACCCGGTCGAGCAGCGGGCCGGACAGCCGCGCCTGGTAGCGGCGGATCACGGAGGGCGGACACTCGCACAGGGTGTCCCGCTGCGAGAACCGGCCGCAGGGACACGGGTTGGCCGCGAGCACCATCAGGAACCGCGCCGGGAACCGCACCACCCCCGCACTGCGCGCGATCACCACATGGCCCGCCTCCAGCGGCTGCCGCAGGGCGTCGAGGGCATGGCTGCCGAACTCCGGGGTCTCGTCGAGGAAGAGCACGCCGCGGTGCGCCAGCGAGACGGCACCGGGCCTGGCGAACCCGGCCCCGCCCCCGACCAGCGACTGCATGGTGGCCGAGTGGTGCGGGGCGCAGTACGGGGGCACGTCGATGAGGGGCTTGCCCGGCGGCAGCAGTCCGGCCACCGAGTGCACCGCGGTGACCTCCAGCGACTCCTGCCTGTCCAGCCGGGGCAGCACGGCCGGCAGACGCTCCGCGAGCATGGTCTTGCCCGCCCCGGGCGGTCCTTCCAGGAAGAGGTGGTGGCCGCCGGCCGCGGCGACCTCCACCGCGGTCCGCGCCGAGCCCTGTCCGACCACGTCCGCGAGGTCGTGCCCCTGGTCCTGCTGGGCGGCGCCCAGGCCGTGCATCCCGGTGGCCGCTCCGGTACCGGGCATCCGCAGGCCGGCCAGGAGCGGATCGGGGCGGCCCGCCTCGTCCGGCTCCTCCTCGGGCACGGGTTCGTCCGCGAGGACGGCGATCAGTTGCCGCAGGCTGCGCACCCCGAGCACGGAGACGCCGGGGACCAGCGCCGCCTCGGCGGCCGCGCACTCCGGGACGACCACCTGTTCGTATCCGGCGTCGGCCGCGGCCAGCACCGCGGGCAGGATGCCCCGGACCGGGCGCACCCTTCCGTCCAGGCCCAGCTCTCCGATCATGACGATGTCGGCGAGCACCCTCGGGTCGATCCGTTCGGCCGCGCCGAGCACGGCGCTCGCGATGGCCAGATCGAAGCCGCTGCCGCCCTTGGGCACCGAGGCCGGGCTGAGTCCGACGGTGAGCTTCTTCTGCGGCCATTCGCCACCCGAGTTCACCACCGCCGCCCGCACCCGGTCCCGGCTCTCGGTCAGGCTCTTGTCCGGCAGCCCCACCAGCGTGAACGCCGCCACTCCCGGTTCGAGGTCGGCCTGGACCTCGACGACGACCCCTTCGACGCCCACCAGCGCCACCGAGCACGTACGCGCGAACCCCATCTCAGGCCACCCCCCGCACATGCTCGAGGACGGCCGCCCCGCGGCGGGGCAGGACGACACCGATCAGATCGATGCGGACGCCGCCCGGCGGGGCTCCTCCGTGCGCCTGGATCCATCGCCCGGCCAGGCCGCGCAGGCGTTCGGCCTTCTCGGATGTCACCGCCGCCATCGGGTGCTGGAAACCGCCGCCGCTGCGGGTCTTCACCTCGCAGACGACCAGGACGTCGCCGTCCCTGGCGACGATGTCGATCTCACCGGTCCTGCCACAGCGCCAGTTGCGCTCCAGGACCGTCATCCCGGCCTCGACCAGCCGCCTTGCGGCCAGTTCCTCGCCGTACCTGCCGAGTGCGCCTCGGGCCAGATCCGTGTTCGTGCTCATACGGGCACCACCTCCGGCACCCACGCTCACGCATCCGCCGCCACGGAAAGGATCTTGGTGGAGAACCCGGCGGCTGTGGAAAACCCCGTCACCCGCACGAGTACCGCGCCGGACGTCAGCCCCGGGCAGGTCAGCTCCCGGGCAGGTCAGCCCTGGGACGGGTCAGCCCTGGGACAGGTCAGCCCTGGGACAGGTCAGCTCCCGGGGAGCTCCAGATCGCTCTTGTTCAGCTCCTCGATGTTCACGTCCTTGAACGTGAGCACCCGTACCTGCTTCACGAACCGGGCCGGCCGGTACATGTCCCACACCCAGGCGTCCGCCATCGACACCTCGAAGAACACCTCGCCCTGGACCGAGTGCACCTGCATCTCGTAGTCGTTGGTGAGGTAGAAGCGCCGCTCGGTCTCGATCACGTATTTGAACAGACCGACGACATCGCGGTACTCCCGGTAGAGCTTCAGCTCCATCTCGGTCTCGTACTTCTCGAGGTCCTCGGCGCTCATGGCATGTTCCCCTTCAGCCGTGCGATCCCCCCATTGTGCGCCAGTCCCGTGCGCCCCTAGACGATTTCCGTGTCGAGGGTTACGGGTCCGGCCGGAGGACCTTCGTCGAGCAGCCTGCGCAGCAGCCCGGCGAGTCTGGTCGGATACACCGTCTCATGTGCCCGGGTCAGTTCCTGACACGTCCACCAACGCGCTCCGGCGACACTGCGCCGCTCCAGCTCGGTCAGGGCCGTGGCCCGGGTCTCCGTCACCGTCGTACGGGCCAGGTAGTACCACTCGTCCTGGTCCCAGCGGCGGCCCGCGAACGGGAAGGAGCACATCCGCCGCCACAGCACCGGACCGAGCTCGACCTCGGTGATGCCGGTCTCCTCGGCGAGTTCGCGCAGAGCGGCCTCCTCACGGGTCTCGTCGCCCTCCACACCGCCGCCGGGAGTGAACCACCACGCGTCGGCCGGATCGTCCGGTTCATGGCCGTGCAGCAGCAGGATGCGGTCCTGCGGGTCGAGGAGCACGACCCGGGCGACCTTGCGCAGGCCGCCCTCATAGGAGTCGACGCCCGCGCCCGTCGGCCCGTCCGTGGTCTCAGCGGGCACCGGCCGCCTCCGGCCGGGCGCGGCGGCCGGACGTCCGCTTGGCGATCGGGCCGTACGCGGCGCCGCCGAGGACCAGCACGCCACCCGCGACGATCATCCAGCCGATCGTCCCCAGCGGACCCGGCTCGGAGAGGGCGCCGAGTTCCTCGAAACCCGTGGGCCGCTTCAGCATGCCGTTCATGGGCCACACGACGGCGTCGACGCGGGCCTTGACGGCGCTGCGCGCGACCGTGCCCTGGGCGGCGTCCGTGAGGTGGGCGGTGGAGTCCAGGGAGCCCTCCCGCTCGTCACCGAGCAGGAACAGCCGGCCGTCGGGGACCTTCACGGTCGGGATGTTCTTGTTCTCGGCCAGGCTGCCCGCGGGCAGATACGGTTCTTCGATCTGCTCGCCGTTGACGGTCAGCTTGCCGTCGGTGCAGCAGGACACCGTGTCGCCGCCGACCGCGACCACTCGCTTGACCACGGGCGCGTTGCTCGCCCAGGTCTTGTCGGTGAACACGACGACATCCCCGCGGCGCACCTCGTCGCCGTCGACCCGCTGGGCCAGCACCCGGTCGCCCGCGACGATCGTGGGGCTCATGGAACTGGTGGGCACGGTGTACGGCCGGTAGAGCAGCGCTCCCCACCCGAATCCGCAGAGGAACAGCACGAGGCCCAGTGCGACGGCCAGTCCGGACAGACGCTGTCCGGTCCGGCTGCCCACCGGGCCACTGCTGGTGCCACCGCCACTGTGCGGGGCCGTACGCGTAGTGCTCTCGCCACCCATGGATCCGCACCCTACCCGGCGGTACCGAACCGGGTCAGCCCCTCTTCCCGGCTGTTCCCGGGCCTTGGTCACAAGCTTGGGAAAGGGTTTGCCGAGTGCAGGCCGGTGCGGAAGCCGGAAGGTCAGCGGACCGCGGAGTCCTCCGCGCGCCGACGGCGCCACAGGACCACCGGTACGACCCCGGCGAGGGCGAGGCCCTGCGGGGCGACCGTCAGGGCGGCGGACGCCGCCGACTGGGTGCTCAGGCCGTCCTGGTCGAAGGTGTCCGGCACCGGCAGCGTGCCCCAGCGGGTGATCGGCCACGCCTTGACGACGGCACGGCCGACGACCTGGTCGACGGGGACCATGCCGTGGTTCGTGTCCGACTGGTTGTAGCGCGAGTCGCGAGAGTTCTGACGGTGGTCGCCCATGACCCAGACGAAGCCCTTGGGGACCTTCACGGTGAACTGGCCGCCCTGGTCGTCCTGGCTGCACGGGGTGTTGCCGGGGTACACGTACGGCTCGTTCAGCGCCTTGCCGTTGACCGTCAGCGGGCCCGTGCCCTTGCAGGAGACGGTGTCGCCGCCGACGCCGATGACCCGCTTGATCAGGTCCTTCTCCTCGGCGGACGGCATCAGGCCGATCCAGCTGAGGACGGTCTGCAAGGCGTTCGGATCGGCGGTGTTCTCGCCCGCCAGCCAGTTGTCGGGGTCATGGAAGACGATGACCTCGCCGCGCTCCGGCTCGGAGCCGAACCACGGGGTCAGTTTGTCGACGAGAACCCGGTCGCCCACCTTGAGGGTGTTCTCCATCGAGGCCGACGGGATGGAGAACGCCTGCACCAGGAACGTCTTGATCAGCAGCGCGAGGACGAGCGCGATGAAGATCAGGATCGGCAGCTCCTTCCAGAAGGAGCGCGGCTTCTTCGGCTTCGGGGCCGGGCCGCCCGATCCCTCGCCGCCGGTCCGGGGCGGCTCGTCCGCCGGCGGGCCGTCGCCGCCCGCCACGGGGTCACTCCCGGAGGTCACGGCGCCGTCGAAAGCCGGGTCGGCGGCTTCCACCGGATGACCGCGGTGCTCCTCGCCGCCATGCCCGGACCGTGCGCCAACCGCCACATCCCCCACGCCAACTCCTCACTCTGTGCCGCTGCCTGCCCCACGTACGACGCAGGCCCACCACTCCCATAACGAGCGGGAGTTCCGCAGGGCTCGGGAGTTGTCGAATCGATTCGTTCGGATTGCCGGGAGCAACCCTATGCGACAGCTGGGCGGACGCGGTCGCCGTGGCGGCCGAGCCGGTGACCGAAGCGAAAGTTTGCGGTTCCTTGAGACGGACCCAGTGCCCCAGGGGCCAGGCGATGACCATGGCCCGTCCCACCACCTCGTCCTCCGAGACGGTGCCCCCGTAGTCGGTGTTCTGGTGGAAGCGGGAGTCGGCGGAGTTGGCCCGGTGGTCGCCCATCACCCACAGCCGCCCCTGCGGGACGGTGATGTCGAACGCCGAGGCCGAGGGCTCGTTCCCGGGATAGAGATAGGCCCCCTCCTCCAGGGGAACGCCGTTGACGGTCACCCGCCCCTGGGTGTCACAGCACACCACGCGGTCGCCGCCCACCCCGACAACCCGTTTGATGAGGTCCTTCTCGTTGTCGGACGGCAGCAGACCGATGAAGGTGAGCCCTTCCTTGACCTGCTTGACGACGACCGGGTCGTTCTTCTTGGTGGTGGTCTGCTCGTCGTTGAGCCAGCCGCCGGGGTCCTTGAAGACGACGACGTCCCCGCGCTCGGGCCTGGAGCCGAACCACGGGGTGAACTTGTCGACCAAGACACGGTCGCCGATCCGGATCGTCTGCTCCATGGAGCCGGAGGGGATCACGAAGGCCTGCACGAGGAAGGTCTTCAGGACCAGGGCTATGAGGACGGCGACACCGACCAGCAGCGGTATCTCCCGGGCGGCCGAACGCCTGCGCTTGCGCTTGACCTTGCGCTGGAGCTTGCGCCGCTCCGCGCGCGAGCGGCCGCCGCCGCCACCAGCCGGGCTGGAGGTACGCCGGGCGCCGGTGGGCAGGAGGTTGTCCGCGGCGCTGGTCGGGGTGCCGCGCGGCCTGCCGCGGTTACCCATGGGCGTGCTCCACACCGGGTACGCGCGCGTAGGCGCCGGGCCGGGGCAGACGGGTGAGATGCGCGTAGGGCCACACGATCCAGTCGGCGCGGCCGATCACCCGGTCGGCGGGGATCATTCCGCCGCCCGGTGAGCCGAGGTGGTCCCGGGAGTCGCTGGAGTGACTGCGGTGGTCACCGAGGACGAACAGGGTGCCCTTCGGCACGTCCACGTCGAAGTCCACCGTGGACGCACTGTCGCCGGGATACAGGAACGTCGACTCATCGACCGACCGGCCGTTCACCTTGATCCTCCCCTCCTTGTCGCAGCAGACCACGTGATCTCCCCCTACACCCACGACGCGCTTGATGTAGTCGAAGTTCCCGAAGTACCCGGTGCCGTCGAACACGACGACATCGCCGCGCCGCGGCTCGGCACCGAAACGGTACGCCAACTTATTTACGAGAACCCGGTCACCGATCCTCAATCCGTTTTCCATGGATCCGCTGGGAATCTGGAATGGTTGGACCACGAAAGCGTTGAGGACCAGCAAAAACAGCAGGCAGCTCAGCAGCGTGAGACTGGTCCGGCCGCCCGGCAGCCAGTGCGTGATCCGCGCCACCAACGCGAAACGCGACCGTCCCTCCGGTCCCTCCGGGTCCGGGGTCTCCTGGGAGACGTCCGCGGATACGGAAGGGCTGGAGGAGCGGTCGCGCTCCGTCGTGGGCTGAGCTTCGGTGTCCATCGGGGCCAGATGCTATCCGGCCCCTCTATGAACCCCGCAGAGCACTCAGTTGTCGCGCTTCTCCTTGATCTTCGCGGCCTTGCCGCGCAGCTCACGGAGGTAGTAGAGCTTGGCGCGACGCACGTCACCGCGGGTGACGAGCTCGATCTTCTCGACGATCGGGGTGTGCACCGGGAACGTGCGCTCGACGCCGACGGAGAAGGAGACCTTGCGGACCGTGAAGGTCTCGCGGACACCGGCGCCCTGGCGGCGGATGACTACGCCCTTGAACTGCTGCACACGGGAGCGGTTGCCCTCGATGACGCGGACGTGGACGTTGACGGTGTCACCCGGGCGGAAGGGCGGGACGTCGGTGCGCAGCGACGCGGCGTCGACGGAGTCGAGCAGGTGAGACATTTCGTCTGCTTTCTTCGCTGATGCCACAGGTCATCAACGGAACTAGATGTTCGAGGATTGAGTGCCGTGTGCCCGTCGAGGCGGGCGTCGTGTCCCCCTGCGGCAGGGGCGCACACCGGACGGCGCACAACAGCGACCTATTCTTCCACGCCCTCGGTCCTGCGCCAAAATCGACCGTACGGCGCACCCTCCGGGTCGGGCGTCCAGCCCAGGATGGAGAGCATCTCGCGGTCCTTCTTGTCGAAGGTCTTCGGGTCGCAGCGCTCGATCAGGTCGGGCCGGTTGGCCGTCGTGCGCCGCAGGGCCTCGTCGCGGCGCCAGCGGGCGATCCTGCCGTGGTGGCCGCTGAGCAGCACCTCGGGGATCTCCCGGCCGCGCCAGGCGGGCGGCTTGGTGTAGACGGGGCCTTCCAGGAGGCTGGCCATGGCGCCGGGGGCGAAGGAGTCGTCGCGGTGGGACTCGGCGTTGCCGAGCACGCCGGGAAGCAGCCGCGCCACGGCCTCGGTGACGACCAGGACGGCGGCCTCCCCGCCGGCCAGGACGTAGTCGCCGATGGAGACCTCGTAGACGGGGACGCGGGTGGCGTACTCGTCGATGACCCGCCGGTCGATGCCCTCGTAGCGGGCCGGTGTGAAGATCAGCCACGGCCGCTCGGAGAGCTCGACCGCCAGTTCCTGGGTGAAGGGCCGACCACTGGGGGTCGGGACGACGATCGCGGGCGCGTGCGCGCCCGTCTCGTAGCCGTCGGCGAGAACCGAGTCGAGGGCGTCGCCCCAGGGGTCGGTCTTCATGACCATGCCGGGCCCGCCGCCGTAGGGGGTGTCGTCGACCGTGTTGTGCCGGTCGTACGTCCACTCCCTCAGGTCGTGCACCCGCACCTCCAGCCGGCCACGCGCGCGTGCCTTGCCGACGAGGGAGACGTTCAGCGGGTCGAGATACTCGGGGAAGATCGTGACGACGTCGAGGCGCATCAGGGCCGACCCCCGTCCTCGTCCGCGTCGGCGTCCCCGTGCGCGCCCTCGTCCGAGTCCTCGTCCGTGCCCTCGTCCGTCTCCCGGGAGGAGACGATCTCCGCACGGTCGTCGATCAGACCCGGCGGCGGGTCGATGACCGCCCGCTGCTCCTCCAGATCGATCTCGACCACGATCGACTCGACGAAGGGGATCATCACCTCGCTGCCGTCCGGCCGCTCGACGATGAAGAGGTCCTGGGAGGGCAGATGCGAGATCTCGGTGATCCGGCCGACCTCGACGCCGTCCTTGGTGACCACGTCGAGGTCCATCAGCTGGTGGTCGTAGTACTCGCCCTCCTCCTCGGGCACCTCCGCGGGGTCGACCTCGGCGATCAGGAGGGTGTTGCGCAGGGCTTCGGCGGCGGTGCGGTCGCGCACACCCTCGAAGCGCAGGAGGAGACGACCGCTGTGGACACGGCCGGTCTCGATGGTCAGCGGGCCGGTCGAGGCCGGGTCCGTGGCCAGGACGGCGCCGGGCGCGAGCCGCTGCTCCGGCTCGTCGGTGCGTACCTCGACGGTGACCTCGCCCTTGATGCCGTGGGCGCGGCCGATCCGCGCGACTACGAGCTGCACTTCTGAAGATCTCCTGTCGTACCTGTCGTCACGACTGCCGTAACGACTACGGGCCGGGGACGGCCCAGTGGCCTTCCCCGGCCCGAGCCGGTGTTGCGAAACGCGTCAGCGGACGTGATCCACGTCGACGAGGTCGACACGGACGCCACGGCCGCCGATGGCGCCCACGACGGTGCGCAGAGCGCGTGCGGTGCGGCCGTTGCGGCCGATCACCTTGCCGAGGTCGTCCGGGTGGACCCGGACCTCGAGCACGCGCCCGCGGCGCAGGTCACGCGAGGCGACCTGCACATCGTCGGGATTGTCGACGATGCCCTTCACGAGGTGCTCAAGCGCCTCTTCGAGCATGCTGCTCAGGCCTCGGTCGGCTCAGCCGCAGAGGACTCGGCGGCAGCCTCGTCCTTCTTCTCGGCCTTCTTCTTCTGGGTGATGGCCTCACCCTTGCCCGAGTCGTCGCCACCGAGGGCCTCGAACAACGGGCGAGCCTTCTTCGGCTCGGCGACGAGCAGCGGCGCCGGGGCGGGCTCGCCCTTGAACTTCTGCCAGTCGCCGGTCTTCTTCAGAATGGCGAGCACCGGCTCGGTCGGCTGCGCGCCGACACCCAGCCAGTACGCCACGCGGTCGGCGTCGACCTCGATGATCGACGGGTGGTACGTCGGCTGGTACTTGCCGATCTCCTCGATCGCACGACCGTCACGACGGGTGCGGGAGTCGGCGACGACGATGCGGTAGTGAGGCGCGCGGATCTTGCCCAGACGCTTCAGCTTGATCTTGACTGCCACGGAAGTGGTGTCTCCTGGTCTTGACGTGGGTGGGCACGGCGAGATGGCCGCGTGGGGTTGCGGTACCCGAGTGCCCGATGGACGCGTCAGCCGGAGGAGAGAGGGGTCCTGTGCGACTGTCGAGTACAGCTAGCCATTGTGCCACACCCCGCGGGTCGCCCTCGGCCGCGGGGTCGGCGGCCGCCTGGGCATGCTTCGCCCGCACCCGGCGTCCGGTGGACGTACGACGGGTGCGCGGCCCGGCGGTGCGGGGTGCCGGCCGCGACCGTCCGTGCCGCCCGGGGGAGGCACGACTGCCGCGGTGTACGAACACCCCGCGCCCTCGCCGTCGACCGGCAGCCACGAGATGCCGGTGCTGGGCCGTCGGGTGTTTACGCCGCGCCGACGATCTCCGGGATCCGGAACGGCTTGCCGCAGCCCCCGCACACGATCGGCGCCTGGGCCAGGACCGACGGCACGACGCGCACATTGCGCCCGCAGTCGCACACGGCCTTGACCCGGACGCCGCCGCCCGAGGAGCCGTGCCGGGCCGCGGGACCGCGGAAACTGCGGGTGGTGTCCGAGGAGGTGGCCGCCAGGTGGGCCTTGAGGGCCCGCTGGAGACGCTCGATCGTCGGACGGTAGCGGCGCTTGGCCTCGGGATTGAGCGTGACCAGCGAGAAGCCGCTGCTGGGGTGGGGCTCCTCCGGGTGGTCCAGACCCATTTCCTCGGCGATCGCAAGGAATCTGCGGTTGTGGTAGCGGCCGGCGCGGGAGGTGTCGCGAACGCCGCGGGCGGCGGCGATGCCATGGACTGCCTCGTGAAGCAGTCGCTCGAAGGAGAGCTCGTGACCGCAGGCGGACGACGACTCCCCGATCAGGGACTCTGGCGCGGCAAGATCCGGCAGCTCGGGGTGGTACCGCTGAATGTCGGCCCACGCCTCTGCCAGCTCTGCGGCGAGAACAGGTGGTGTCTGTGTCGTGCTCACGTAATGACAACGAGCGGGGGTGCCCCTGTGTTCCTATTCCGGGCCATCCCAAATAATTTGCACGTACCCGTCAGTTTGCCGCTGATGCGTCCTGACGAGGGCGGGTGCGCTGATCTGCGGATAAGCCTCACAGCTCCTACCAAGCTGGTGCGTAGGCCACGTACGTCCACTCGTGTTGCACCCGCCTGCCCGGCGCGTAGACGGGTACACGCGCCGGGGCAGGGATGTTCCGCAGGGGCGCAAGAGGCGTTTCGGTCGCTCTCGCGAGCGGAGGGCGCTGTCTCAGTAAGCGCGCGCGACGATCGCGACGTTACCCGGGGTGTCCCCGTCGTCAGGCACCGACCCGTCCTCCGCGATCAGACACCGTACGGTCAGCGACTGCTCGGCCAGCCTGGCCTCGCCCGCTTCGCCGAGGGTCGCCCAGGGGATGCGCGCCCAGCCGCCGGCGACGGCCGCCTCGACCGCCTCGGGAATCGTCGACACGTCCGTCGTACGGGACTCGCGGCGCTCGCGGGACTGCTTCAGCAGCAGCGCCTGGTCCTCTTCGAGGAGGGCCGGCAGGAGGCTCACGAGCGCGTCGACCGCCACCGGCTCCTTGCCCCCCGGGATCCGCCGGGCGAGCATCGCCGTGCCGTTCTCCAGGTCACGGGGCCCGATCTCGACACGGACGGGCACGCCCTTGAGCTCCCAGTCGACGGCGCGGCGCCCGAACGGGACGTCGGTACGGTCGTCGACCCGGACGCGGAGCCCCGCCGCCTTCAGCCGGGCGCCCACCTCGCGGACCTTGGCCAGAACCGCCTCGTCGCCCTTGATCGCCAGGACGACGACCTGGATGTGCGCCAGCCGGGGCGGCACCCGCAGCCCGTCGTCGTCGCCGTGGGTCATCACCAGGGCGCCGATCATGCGGGTCGTCGAACCCCAGGAGGTCTGCCAGACCAGCTCCTGGGTGCCCTCCTTCGACAGGTACCGGGTGTTGAAGGCCTTGGCGAAGTTCTGGCCCAGTTCATGGCTGGTGACCATCTGGAGGGCCTTGCCGTCGCCCATCATGCTTTCGAGGGTGAGGGTGTTGATGGCGCCCGCGAAGCGCTCCTTGACCGTCTTGCGGCCGGAGACGAAGTCGATCGCGAGGACGTTCTCGAGGAAGTCGCCGTAGACCTCGCGCTGGATGTGCGCGGCGAAGTCACGGGCCTCCTCGTACGTGGCGTGCGCGGTGTGCCCCTCCTGCCACAGGAACTCGGCCGTCCGCAGGAAGAGGCGGGGCCGCAGTTCCCAACGGACCACGTTGGCCCACTGGTTGATGAGCAGGGGCAGGTCGCGGTAGCTCTGCACCCACTTGGAGAAGTACTCGTTGACGATGGTTTCGGAGGTGGGCCGGACGACCGCCGGCTCCTCCAGCTCCTTGCCGCCCCCGTGTGTCACCACGGCCAACTCGGGCGCGAAGCCCTCGACATGGTCCGCCTCGCGCGTGAGGTAGGACTGCGGGATCAGCAGCGGGAAGTACGCGTTCTCGGTGCCCGTCTCCTTGATGCGGGCGTCCATCTCCGCCTGCATCCGCTCCCACAGCCCGTAGCCGTACGGTCGGATGACCATGGTGCCGCGCACCGGTCCGTTGTCGGCCAGTTCCGCCTTGTTGACCAGATCCTGGTACCAGCGGGGGAAGTCGTCCGCCCGCGGGGTGAGAACGGGAGCCTTTGCCATGGCGCGATGGTACGGCCCCAAGTTGCCGGAATGTGAATTCTCGCCACAGGCACAGCCGGCGCACAAGCGGGGGCCCGAGACCCCTGGACGCGGTCGCGTACGGGGAGTTACCTGGCATACGGGGGAAGTGCGAGCGCACTGCACGGGGGCCACCTGATCGGTTACTGCGGCAACTCTCGGCGGATTGGGGCGCTTATCCATGACACCTACGCTCGTGCGGCAGCACCTGCCACTCGCGGGGCCTACGCCCCGCGCGGACCCGGGTGCACGCGCGCGTGACTGGTCGGAGGTCCAGGAGCGGATGCTGGTCCCTCTCTACGAGGCCGTCTACGAGCGACTGGATCTGGGACCCGGCACCCGGCTCCTCGGTCTCGGCTGCGGCTCCGGACTGGCCCTGCTGATGGCGGCCTCCAGAGGCGCGGCGGCCCTCACCGGTGTCGAGTCCTCTTCCCCCGAACGGCTGGCCCTCGCGCGCGAGCGGCTGCTGCCGAAGGCGCCCGGCGAACGGGCCGCGGGCTCGCGGGGGGACGGCGGCGGCATCCGCCTCACCGACCGGTTACCGAAGGGCCCGGCCGGCCCGGGCACACGCGCGTACGACCTGGTGACGGCGTTCGAGCCGATGGGGTGTCTCGCGGGCGACGCGGACGGGCTCGCCGCCCTGCTCACGGCCACCACACCGCTCGCCGTGCGCGGGGCGCCCGTGGTGCTGGTCGGCTGGGGTCCACCGGAACGCTGCGCCACGTCCGCGGTGCTGCGGGTGGCGGCCAAGCTCGCCGATCCGCTGCGCGGCGGCCCGGTCCGGCTGCGCCCGGCACTGCGCGACGACCTCGAGGAGGTCGCGGGGCGGGCCGGGCTGAGGCCGGACGGATCGGGGCGGGTGGCCTGCCCCTTCGGCTACGCCGACGTGGAGAGCGCCCTCAAGGGCCTGCTGTCCACCGGCCTGTTCGACGCGGCGGTCGCGGCGACGGACCCGGCGCAGGTCGACAAGGAACTGGCGGAGGCGCTGCACCCGTACCGTCGCGCGGACGGGACGGTGTGGATGCCGAACGTGTTCCGGTACCTGATCGCGCGGACTCCCTGAAGCATCCGCGTCCCCCGAGGACCACTCCTCCCCGTGGGCCTTCGCCGGCCGCGTAGACGCCCGTGGGCCGGTGCGCGTGCGCCTGCCTCCTCGCAGCCGCTTCCCGGCGATACGCCGCGTGGGGCGCCCCTCCGTGAGCGGAAGAGCGCCCCACGGGATGTGGAGTGCGGTCGGGGCTCGGCGCCGAGCCCCGTGCGGCTGCTGTCAGCCCATGAACTTCTTGAACTCGTCCGGCAGCTCGAAGTCCTGAGCGCCCTGCTGGGGCAGTCCGAGCGCGTTGCCGCCCTGGGCCTGGGCCTCGCGGCGCTGGGCCTCCTCCAGCTCCTGCTGCTTGCGCTTCATGGGGTTGCCGGAGCGCTGCTTGCCCTTGGCCTGCTTCGGCTGCTTCTTCTGCCGGCCGGCGCCGCCACCCATGCCCGGCATCCCGGGCATTCCGGGCATGCCGCCGCCCTGGGCCATCCGGGACATCATCTTGCGGGCCTCGAAGAACCGCTCGACCAGGCCCTTCACGGCGCTGACCTCGACACCCGAACCCTTGGCGATACGGGCGCGGCGGGAGCCGTTGATGATCGTCGGCTCATGGCGCTCGGCCGGGGTCATCGACTTGATGATCGCGGCCGTACGGTCGACGTCACGCTCGTCGAGGTTGGCGATCTGGTCCTTGATCTGCCCCATGCCGGGCAGCATGCCGAGCAGCTTGCTGATGCTGCCCATCTTCCTGACCTGCTCCATCTGGGCCAGGAAGTCGTCCAGGGTGAAGTCCTGGCCCTTCTTGGACGCCAGCTTGGAGGCCATCTTCTCGGCCTCTTCCTGGCTGAACGTCTTCTCCGCCTGCTCGATCAGGGTGAGGAGGTCACCCATGTCGAGGATGCGGGAGGCCATCCGGTCAGGGTGGAAGGCGTCGAACTCGTCGAGCTTCTCGCCGTTCGACGCGAACATGATCGGCTTGCCGGTCACCGAGGCGATCGAGAGGGCCGCGCCACCGCGGGCGTCGCCGTCGAGCTTCGACAGCACGACACCGTCGAAGCCGACGCCGTCACGGAAGGCCTCGGCGGTGTTGACGGCGTCCTGGCCGATCATCGCGTCGACGACGAAGAGGATTTCGTCGGGCGAGACGGCGTCGCGGATGTCAGCGGCCTGCCGCATCAGCTCGGCGTCGATACCGAGCCGGCCGGCGGTGTCCACGATCACGATGTCGTGGACCTTGGACTTCGCGAAGTCGATGGAGTCCTTGGCGACCTGGACCGGGTCGCCCACGCCGTTGCCGGGCTGCGGGGCGTACACGGCCACGCCGGCGCGCTCGGCGACGACGCTGAGCTGGTTGACGGCGTTGGGGCGCTGGAGGTCGCAGGCGACGAGCAGCGGCGAGTGGCCCTGCTCCTTCAGCCAGCGGCCGAGCTTGCCAGCGAGGGTGGTCTTACCGGCACCCTGGAGACCGGCCAGCATGATCACGGTCGGCGGCTGCTTGGCGAAGCGCAGTCGGCGGGTCTCGCCACCGAGGATCGTGACGAGTTCGTCGTTGACGATCTTCAGGACCTGCTGGGCGGGGTTCAGCGCCCTGGAGACGTCGGAGCCGAGGGCGCGCTCCTTGACGTTCTTGATGAACGTGCGGACGACCGGCAGGGCCACGTCGGCTTCGAGGAGTGCGATGCGGATCTCGCGCGCCGTGGCGTCGATGTCCGCTTCGCTCAAGCGCCCCTTGCCGCGCAAGTTCTTGAAGGTCGCTGAAAGGCGATCGGAGAGAGTATCGAACACGGCGGCGTCGGTCCTCGGAGTCGGGGGCAGTGAGCGTCTTCCAGGGTATCCGGCCGCGCAAGGCATTCGTCCCCGCCCGGCGTATTCGGCGGGCGGGGAGGCGTGCGGCACGGCGTGGGGTCAGGCCCGCAGCATCTCCTCCAGCTTGCGGGTCACGGAGGCGGCCTCGTCTCCGGGCAGCGGCGCGCCCTCGGCTCCGGTGACGTAGAACGCGTCCACGGCGTTCGCGCCGAGGGTCGAGACGTGCATGCTGCGGACCCGCAGTCCCTCGTCCTCCAGGGCCCGTCCGATCCGGAACAGCAGTCCCGGCGCGTCCTGTGCGCGTACCTCGATGACCGTGGCGTGCCGGGAGGCGGCGGGAGCCACCGTCACGCGCGACGCCGGCGCCACCACGCCCCGGCGGCGGGGATAGGCGGCGTCCCGTTCCGCGAGCCGTCCGGCGATGTCCAGCGAGCCGTCCAGGGCGCGGACGAGGTCGGCGCGGAGCCGGGCCGCCTGGGGCAGGGAGCCGTACTCGGCGGCGACCCGCCAGTTCAGCAGCAGGACGGAGCCCTCCACACCGGTCGGCAGGTCCAGGGCACGCAGCTCGGCGGTGCGGACGGTCAGCCGGTGCAGGGCGAGGACGCCGGCCACGGCGGGCAGTACGCCCGGCTGGTCGGGTACGGCGATGAGAAGCTCCACGCCGAGCGGCTCGGGGTCGTCGGCGGGCCGGTCCTCCGCGGAGGCCTCGGTCTGCGCGCGCAGGGACAACACCGGGCTGCTGGTGGCGACCGCCTCGATGGCGAGCCGTTCCTGCTCGGCGGTGGGCGCGGCGGCGTCGGGCTCGTCGAGCTCGTCCCCGGCGAGTACCGCCCCGACCCGTTTGACCAGGTCCGCCACGAGCGAACCTCGCCAGGACGACCAGGCGGCGGGGCCGGTGGCCAGCGCGTCCGCCTCGGTGAGCGCGTGCAGCAGCTCCAGGGTGCTCTGCGAGCCGACCGCCTCGGCGACCGAGCGGACCGTGGCCGGGTCCTCCAGGTCGCGCCGGGTGGCCGTCTCGATCAGCAGCAGGTGATGCCGGACCAGCGCGGAGAGGACGGCGACGTCGGCGCGGTCGAAGCCGATCCGGGCGGCGACGTCCTTGGCGATGATCTCGCCGGCGACCGAGTGGTCACCGGGCCAGCCCTTGCCGATGTCGTGCAGCAGCGCGGAGACCAGGAGGAGGTCGGGGCGGCTGACGCGGCGGGTGAACTCGGAGGCGCGCACGGCGGTCTCGATGAGGTGCCGGTCGACGGTCCAGATGTGCACGGCGTTGCGCTGCGGGCGGCAGCGCACCCGCTCCCAGTCGGGCAGCAGCCGCGTGATCAGGCCCTCGGCCTCCAGCGCCTCCCAGACCTCGATGGTGGGCTGGCCGGAGCCGAGCAGCGTCACGAGCTGCTCACGGGCCTCGGCGGGCCAGGGCGTGGGCAGCGGACGCACGGTCGCGGCGAGGCGCCGTACGGCGTGCAGGGAGAGCGGGAGGCCGGCCTGCGCGGCGGCGGCCGCGGCGCGCAACGGGAGCACGGGGTCGCGTTCGGGGCGTGCGGCACGGGCGAGCACCACCTCGCCGTCCTGCTCGACCACTCCTTCGGCCAGCGGAGAGCGCTCGGAGGCGGGCTTGCCGCCGCCGAGCATGGCGCGCAGCCGCGGCCGCACGGCGCGCGACCGCAACACGCGTCCCACTTCCCGCCAGGTGACGTCACTCGCGTACGCGATGACGCGGGCCGCCTCGTACACCTGCCTCAGCAGCGTGTCGGCGTCCAGCAGGCCAAGCTCGGCGGCCACCTGGTCCTGCTCCTGGAGGGCCAGCCGGTCGGTGGCACGGCCGGTGGCCAGATGCAGGGCGTCCCGTACGTCGAGGAGCCGGCGGCGGGCGTCGTCGAGGCCCTCGCGGGGCGCGTCGGCCAGCCAGGAGGCGGCGACGGCCCGTAGGGCGGTGGCGTCCCTCAGCCCGCCCCGGGCCTCCTTCAGGTCGGGCTCCAGCAGGTACTGGAGCTCGCCCTGGCGTTCGGCGCGCTCGGCGCAGAGCTCCTGGAGCTCGGGGAGGCGCTTGGGCGCCTGGTTGCGCCAGTCGGCGAGGACGGCGGTACGCAGTCCCGCCGTGAGACCGGGGTCGCCCGCGAGGTGGCGGGCGTCGAGGAGGCCGAGCTGGACCTTGAGGTCCTCCCCGGCGGTTTTGCGGGCCTCCGCCGGGGTGCGGACGGAGTGGTCCAGAGCGAGGCCCAGGTCCCACACGGGATACCAGAGCCGGTCGGCGAGGGCGGCGACCGCCTTGGGGTCGTCCCCGTCGTGCAGGAGCAGGAGGTCGAGGTCGCTGCGCGGGGACAGCTCGCCCCGGCCGTAGCCGCCGACGGCGACCAGGGACACGCCCTTCAGCTCCTCGGTGCCGGCGGTGAAGAGCCCGGTGAGCCAGTCGTCGGTCAGTTCCGCGAGGGCGGAACGGCGCGGCGGCCCGGACCGCGCCCCCTCGGTGAGGAGG
>NZ_JBHWUU010000049.1:35948-73787 GCF_042737375.1 Streptomyces sp. NPDC060000 | reverse complement strand
CCGGCGTCCGCACCGTGCCCCTTCAGCCGCCCCACCGTTCGGCACCGGTCCCACCCCTCGTGCGCCCGGGTGCGGAACGGTGCGGCCGGAGTCGACCACGCCGTGACGGCGTGGTTGGCGCTCCGGGCGCGCGGTCGCCCGCGTTACGCCCGGTTGCTGCGCTTCTGCCACCGGATCCTGTCAGCTGAGACCCGAAACGAGGAGGATTTGATGACCGGTCAGCCACTTAACCGCAGGTCAGCCATATAAAGTGGATTTTCCGGTCCGGATTGCAGGCGCGGGGGAAGTTAGGGGTGGAAGCCTTGAGTTCCGACTCGGGCGCACGCACGGCCTTCGCGGAACGACTCGCGCTGCTGTACAAGGAGGCCGGCAACCCTCCCCTCAAGCGCGTGTCCGAGACGGTCGCCCGGCTCCAGCGGGTCGACGAACGGGGGCGGCCCGTCCGGGTCTCCACCCAGCGGATCAGCGACTGGCGACGGGCCCGGAACGTGCCCGCCCAGTTCGCCGCCCTCGCCGCGGTGCTGCACGTCCTGATACCCGAGGCTCGGCGCGCACGGCCCGCGCCGGTCTCCGCCGGTCTGTACGACGTCGTCCAGTGGCAGCGGCTGTGGGAACGGGCGGTGGCCGATCCGGTCGTCGGCGAGGTCCCCGTCGCCTCCGTGCAGGAGGAGGGCGAGCGGCCGGCGGCCGAGGCGCAGGGCGTTCCGGGCGGTGTGTGCCCCTACCGTGGGCTCGCCTCGTACCGTGAGCAGGACGCCCAGTGGTTCTTCGGCCGGGAGCGCAGTACGGAGGCCCTGGTCGCCCAGCTTCGCTCGGCGGAGGGGTCGGGTGGCCTGGTCATGCTGGTCGGCGCCTCCGGGGCGGGCAAGTCCTCGCTGCTCAGCGCCGGTCTCGTCCCGGCCCTCCAGAACGGTGTGCCGGCCGACCGGAACAGCGGCAGCCGGGGGACGAAGGCCGACGCCGACACCTCGGTGAACGCCACCAAGGTCCTTCAGTTCGTGCCGGGCGCCGATCCGCTCGCCGAGCTGACCAGCCGTATCCCCGAGCTCGCCGCCTTCACGACCGCGTTAACGGCCACAGCGACAGCGCCGGCCACAGCACCGGCGACAACGGCGGCGACTGCCGGAAAGCCCGGCACCGTTCGCTTCGCGCGTGCCGTGCGGGAGGCCGTCACGGCCTGGGCGCAGCGGGACGCGGACCCCTCCCCCGCGGTCCCCGGCCTTGCCCCTCTCCCCACCCAGCCCACCGTCCCCCGCCAGCGCGCTCTCCCCCTCCAGCCTGTCCGCCCCGTCCGCCCCGTCATCATCGTCGACCAGTTCGAGGAATCCTTCACTCTCTGCACCGACGAGGCGAACCGGCGCCTCTTCATCCAGCTGCTGCACGCCGCCTGCACACCCGCCGCCCCCGCCACCGGCACCGCCACCGGCACCGGCACCGGAGGCGGAGGCACCGGCACCCCGCCGCCGCCCCCCGTCCTCGTCGTCCTCGGTATCCGTGCCGACTTCTACGAGGAGTGCCTCAGACATCCCGAGCTCTCCGACGCGCTCCAGCACCGGCACATGGTGCTGGGGCCGCTGACCACTCCCGAGCTGCGCGAAGCCGTGACCGGGCCGGCCAGGGCGGTGGGTCTCGAACTCGAACCCGGGCTGGCGGAGCTGATCATCCGTGAGGTGAGTGCCGACGGTCCGCGCGGAGCGCACGCGGGCGCGCTTCCCCTGCTCTCGCACGCCCTGCTCGCCACCTGGCAGCGCCGGAAGTCGGGACGGCTGACGCTGGCCGGCTACCGCGCGGCGGGCGGTATCCAGGGCGCGGTGGCGGCGACCGCCGAGCGGGCCTGGTCCGGGCTCGACCCCGCGGCGCGTACGGCGGCCCGGCAGCTTCTGCTGCGGCTGGTCAGGCTGGGCGAGGACACCCAGGCCACCCGGCGGCGGGGCACGCGTCGGCAGCTGGCGGAGGAGTCGGCCGATCCCGGCAAGACGGAGGAGTCGCTCGAGGCTCTCGTGCGGGCCCGGCTCGTGACCCTCGACGCGGAGACCGTCGAGATCACCCATGAGGCGCTGCTGCACGCCTGGCCCCGGCTGCGTGACTGGATCGACGAGGACCGCGGCGACCATCTGCTGCGTCAGCGGCTGGAGGAGGACGGCCGGTCCTGGGAGGGTTCGAACCGCGACTCGGCGCTGCTCTACCGGGGTTCCCGGCTGGAGCAGGCGCACACCTGGGCGAAGTCCGCCGGCGACACCTTCCTGACCCGCAGCGCGGTGGAGTTCCTGGCCGCGTCGGTCAGGCTGCGCAGGCGCATCGTGTGGATCAGCCGGGGTGCCGTGTCGACGCTGGTGGTGCTGGCGATCCTCGCCGTCGGCGCGGCCGTGGTCGCCTGGCAGCAGCGCAACGACGCCGTGTTCGAGCAGGTGGTCGCGGAGGCCGACCGGGTCCAGTACACGGATCCGTCGCTGTCCGCGCAGCTCGACCTGGTGGCGCACGACCTGCGGCCGGACGACGCGGGCACCAACAACCGTCTGATCTCGATCGTGAACGCGCCGCTGGCCACGCCGCTGCTCGGCCACACCGGCGCCGTCTACCTCACCTCGTTCAGTCCGGACGGCAAGGTCCTGGCCACCGCCAGCTACGACCGGACCGTCCGGCTGTGGGACGTCGGCGACCGGTCCCGTCCCAAGCGTCTGGGCAAACCGCTCACCGGCCACACCAGCTGGGTCAGCAGCGCTGTGTTCAGCCCGGACGGCCACACCCTCGCCAGCGCGGGCGACGACGGCACCATACGTCTGTGGGACGTCCGGGACCCCGCGCACCCGCGCCCGCTAGGGAAGCCGTTGACCGGCCACGCGGGCACGATCTACCTGCTCGCCTTCAGTCCGGACGGGCGGACGCTGGCCTCCGCGGGCGAGGACCACACCGTACGTCTGTGGGACATGGGGGAGCGGCCGGGCAGGCCGACTGCGCTCGCCACGCTGTCCGGCCACTCCGCCGCCGTGCGTTCCGTGGCGTTCAGCCCCGACGGCCGGACCCTCGCGGCGGGCGGCGACGACAACACGATCCGGCTGTGGGACACGGCCGACCCGCGCAGGCCGAAGCGGCTCGACACGGTCCTGACGGGCCACACCGACACCGTGCACTCGCTGGACTTCAGCCCCGACGGCGACACCCTCGCCAGCGGCAGCGCGGACGACACGATCCGGCTGTGGGACGTGACCGATCCCGGCCGGGCGGCCCAGCTCGGCGCCCCGCTGACCGGGCACACCGGCCCCGTGTGGTCGGTGGCCTTCAACCCCGCGGGGACCATGCTCGCCGCCGGCAGCGCGGACAGCACGGCCACCCTGTGGAACGTCAGCGACCCGGCGTACCCCTCGCAGGTCGGCGAGCCGCTCGCGGGAGGCAGCGGCGAGATGTACGCCGTCGGCTTCAGTCCGGACGGCCGTACCCTCGCCACCGGCAACGGCGACAGCAAGGTCCGTCTCTGGTCGGTCCCGACGGCGGACATGATCGGCCGCAGCGGCGCCTTCCGGCCGGACGGGCGGGTGCTCGCCGCGGCCGCCCGCGACGGCAGGGTCCGGCTGTGGAACGTGGCGGACCCCGGCCGGCCCGTCACGCTGGGCCTGCCCTTCATGCCCGACGACAGCGGCGAGCGCATGCTCGCGTTCTCGCCCGACGGCCGGACGCTCGCGGTGCTGACGGCCAACCGGGAGGTGTACCTGTGGGACGTCACCGACCCGGCCCGGCCGGTATCCGCGGGGCCGCCCGTCGAGCTGCGCACCCGGTTCCTGGGCCCCGACGCGCTGGCCTTCGCCCCGGACGGGCGCACGCTGGCGACCGCGTACGACGACCGCACCATCCAGCTGTGGGACGTCAGCGACCCCGCTCACGCCGCCGCGCTCGGCGCCCCGCTGACCGGGCACAAGGGGTTCGTCAACGCCCTGGCGTTCAGCCCGGACGGCCGCACCCTCGCGAGCGGCGGCGCGGACCACACCGTACGGCTCTGGGACGTGACCGACCCCCCGCACACCACCGCGGTGGGCCGTCCGCTCACCGGGCACGCCGGGCCGGTCAACGCGCTCGTCTACAGCCCGGACGGCCGGACGCTTGCCAGCGGCAGCGACGACGACACCGTACGGCTCTGGGACGTGACCGACCCGGCGAAGGCCTCCCCGCGCGGCTCGCCCCTCACCGGCCACACCGAGGCGGTCGTGTCGCTGACCTTCAGCCAGGACGGCGACACCCTGGCCAGCGGCGGAAACGACAACACGATCCGGCTGTGGAACGTGACCGACCCGGGCGGGGCGTCCCCGATCGGGCAGTCGATGAGCCCCAACGCCAAGACCGGCAACTTCCTGTCCTTCAGCCCCAACAGCCACATGCTCGGCGTCTCCAGCGGCGCCGACACCGTACGGCTGTGGGACCTGGACGTCGACCAGGCGATCACCCGTATCTGCGCGACCACGCGGGGCGTGCTGACGGCCGACAAATGGCACGAGTACCTGCCCCGGCTGTCGTACGAACCCCCGTGTGAAGAGTGAGCGCGACGGGGCCGGGAGAGTGATCCCGATCACAACCGCGAGGCAGCTGAGAAGTCGACCCCCGCCGGCCCGGCGACCTTGTTAGCCTTGGCCATAGCCCGGTCGCTGGTGCATCCCCCGTCGCCAGCGACCGGGCCTTTTCCTGCCCCGTCACGCCCGGGTGGGCCCTGAGTACGGATTCGAGCCTTCACCGTCCGGAAAGGTGTGAGTGCCGTCGTGTGCCGGCGCATCGTCATCGTCACCGCCGTCCACGCCCCATCGGCGCGGTACCTGCCCGAGGCCTACGAGTCGCTGCGTGCACAGGAGTTACCCACCGGCTGGGGATGGCACTGGGTGATACAGGAGGACGGCACGACGGGCGAGGTCGCGCCGTACGTTCCCGCGGACGCCCGGGTGACCTTCCGGCAGGGGCGTCCGGGCGGCCCCGGAGTCGCCCGCACGATCGCGCTCGCGCACGCCGAGGGCGAGTACGTGAAGGTCCTGGACGCCGACGACCGGCTCGCGACCGGCGTGCTGGCCCGCGACCTGGCCGCCCTCGAACGCGATCCGGGCCTCGGCTGGGCGACCTCGAGCGTTCTGGACCTCCTGCCGGACGGCTCCACCGCCGGCTTCGCCGGCGACCCCGCCGAGGGGCCCATCGAGCGGGGCGCCGTACTCGACCACTGGAAGACGCACGACTTCCGCGCGCAGGTCCACCCCGCGAGCCTCTTCGTACGACGGGACCTTCTGGCCGCGCTGGGCGGCTGGATGGCCCTGCCGGCGTCCGAGGACACCGGTGTCCTGCTGGCGCTCAACTCGGTGAGCCGCGGCTGGTTCTCGGCGCGGACCGGGCTGTTCTACCGGAAGTGGGACGGTCAGGTGACAGGCCAGGCGGCACATGTCGACCCCGCCGAACGGGAGGCGCGCATGGCGGTCGTGGAGACGAGGGCCCGCGCGCTGGAGTCCTTCCGCTGGAGCTACCCGGCCCCGGATGCCCCCGCGGAAGACGGACGGCGGCCCGACAGCCGCCCGCCGACCGCCTGACGGCCGTCCGCGTCGACCGTCCGCGTCGACCGGACTATCCGAGTCCGATGGCCTGCGACGGGCAGCGCTCGGCCGTCTCCCGCACCCCCGGGTCGTCATCCGTGTCCTCGCGTCCCGGTATGACGGCTCCGAGACCGTCCGCCGTGGTGAACACGGAGGGCACGCGGAAGGCGCACTCGTAGGAGCCGTAACACAGTTCGCGGTTCACGGAGACCGTCATACGACGTGTCTGCCCTCGGGTCGGTTCAGTCAACCGGCCCGCCGGCCAGGGCCATCCAGTGCGCGACCCGGCGCAGCGTGGCCTCGTCCACCTGGTCGACCAGGGTCCGGACGGCCGTCACGTCGTCCGGCGCGAGGTCGTAGAGGCCGGCCTTGCTCAGGCCCGCCATGAGGACCTGGTGCCGGCGGTCCTCCATACGTTCCGCGAGCCTGGCGTGGCCGGGCCGCACGGTGCCGTCGGCCGGCGGCCGGGGTGCGGCCTCCGGCGTGGCCCGAGCCGGGGACGCGGCCGGGGGCACGGCTTGGGTCGCGGCCTGACTTGCGGCCTGAGTTGCGGCCGGGGAGGGGTCGAAGCGCTGCCATTCGCCGTTCCGCGGTCCCCACAGGGCGACGGTCACCTCGTCGCCCCGCGCCCGTTTGACCTGCGTCATCTCACCGATCGCGTACAGCACGGGCGTGCGGTCGGGGGATTCCGCGGCCGGTCGCCAGGACGCCGAGGCCGGGTCGTGGAACATCGCCACCCAGCGGGGTTCCCCAGGCGGCTGCGGGCTTCGGGGAGGACGGGTCGGACGGTCCGGGTCGGTCTCCATGGCGCTCGCCCCTTCCGTATCGGCACGGTAGGGCGACGATAGCTGACGGACCGTCAGCTAACCAGACGGCGGGAGCGGCCGGCCCGGGCGGGTCACCCCCGCGACGGAGGACCTCAGATTCCGCCGACACTCTCGCGGGTGAGTGCCGCTTCCCGGTGGTCGTTGCAGCGCGGGAGGGCGGCGGGGTCCACGTCCGGGTGCCTCTGGTGGGCCTGGAGGGCGGCGCTGACCAGCGTCATCAGCAGGTCGATGTCCGTCTCGCACTCCAGGTGGACGGTCACCCAGGGCGATCCCGGCAGCAGCCGGATGGCGGTGGAGTGCCTCAGGTCCTTCTCGAACCGGCGGATCGCCTTGGCGGTGAGATGCAGGTCGACACTCCGGTCGGAGTGGAAGTGCGCGATCTCGACCCCGGCCGAGCGCAACGCCCGGCCGGCGCCGCAGCTGGGCCGGACCTCCGTGAGGTCCGGCCAGGTCGACAGTTGTGTCAAGGCACGCGAGGCCGCCGTCATGGTCCCCATCATGGGGCGCTCACCGCCCGGCCACCAGGGGTTGAGGGAGCCGTAACCGGGCCGTAGCAAGGGAAGTTCGGGTCGCGGGACGGTTCCCGGAACCGAACGTCGGCGGCCGGGGACCCTCAGTTGTTCCAGGACTCGTCGTAGGGGTCGCGTGGTGTCGGGGTCGGCTTGGCGGTGGTGACCTTGATGAAGGGGATCGGGCCGTTGTTGACCGGGTCGCGGAGGGTGCGCGGGGTGTAGGTGCCGGTGACGGTCAGCCAGGTGTCCGGCTGGAGGACCGGGGGGATGTCACCGGTCAGGCCGATCTTGACGGGCTGGGCGTCGGCGGCGCAGCAGTTGAGCGCCATGCGGACCAGGTAGGGGGTGCCGTCGTGGTCCAGGGCCACGAAGCCGGTCAGGCGGACCTCGCGGCCGGTGAGGGTGCGGCCGTGGTCGTAGACGGCCCGGCCCGCGTAGTCGACGACGCTCAGCGGCAGCGGGTCCGTGACCGGGAGGGACGGATAGGCGAGGGGCTCCTGGAGGGCCGTGCCCGTGCGGGTCGCGCTGTACGAGCCGAGGGCCGGCGGGGCGACCAGGATCAGTGCCAGGAGGGGGAGGATCAGCAGCCAGGAGACCCGGGGTTCGGGGTGGGTGTGGCCCTCCTCGCGGTTCTCCTCGCGGTTCTCCTCGCGGTTCTCCTCGTGGCCCTCCTCCCGTTGCCGCCGGCCCCTCCGGCGCTCGTACCACGCCGTCGCCAGCGCCGTGACGATCAGGATCGCGCCGGACGCCAGCAGGAGTGGGCGCAGGCCCGCCTTGACGTAGCGGAGGTAGAGGTCGGTGGTGCCGGCGTGCAGCAGGGCCGCGCCGAGGAGGAAGAGGACGGCCGCCTGGGACTGTCGGTTCACAGCAGTACCCGTCCCGTCAGGACCGCCGACGCGATGGCCAGCACGAAGGTCGCCGGGGCGAAGCGCAGCGCGAAGCCCCGGCCGAAGGTGCCCGCCTGCATCGCGAACAGCTTGAGGTCGATCATCGGGCCGACCACCAGGAAGGCGAGCCGGGCCGTGAGGGAGAACTGGGTCAGGGACGCGGCGACGAACGCGTCCGCCTCCGAGCAGATGGAGAGGACCACCGCGAGGACGGCCAGCGACAGGACGGCGACCGCCGGGTTCTCCGCCGCGGTGCGCAGCCAGCTCGCCGGGGCGACGGCCTTCAGGGTCGCCGCCGCCATCGCGCCCAGGACCAGGAAGCCGCCCGCGTGCATCACGTCGTGCCGCACCGAGTCCCAGAACGCCGCCCCCTTCGTCTCCCCCTCGTGCGGCGCGTGGGCCGGCAGGCGCAGCCAGTCCGTGCGGCCCAGCCGCTGCCACAGCCAGCCCATCACGCAGGCCACGAGCAGACTGGCGACGAAACGGGCCAGCACCATCTCGGGGTCGCGGGGGAAGGCCACGGCGGTCGCCGTCAGCACGATCGGGTTGATCGCCGGGGCGGAGAGCAGGAAGGCGAGGGCCGCGGCCGGGGTCACGCCCCGGCGGACCAGGGCGCCGGCCACGGGGACCGACGCGCACTCGCAGCCGGGCAGCAGCGCGCCCGCGACCCCGGCGACCGGGACTGCGAGCCCGGGGCGGGACGGCAGGGCGCGGGCGAAGAAGGAGGGCGGCACGTAGACCGCGATCGCCGCCGACAGCAGCACGCCCAGCACCAGGAACGGCAGGGCCTGGACCACCACCGCCACGAACACCGTCGTCCAGCTCTGCATCACCGGGGCGGACAGCGCCCGGCGGATCGGGCTCTGCAGCAGCACCATCAGGAGCAGCAGCATGGTCAGGACCAGGGGCGAGGTGAGACGCCCGGGCTCGTCGGGCGGCGTGGGCGGTGCCTGCGGTGGGTCCTGGCGCGCGCCCTCCTCCTGCGGGGCCGCTCCGGTGATGGCCACGGGTCGCGCACCTCCGGCTTCCGTGTTCTCCCTGATGCCTGTTTCTGGCATTCCCTCCCCTTTCATACGGGGGTTCCGTACGGGGTGTTCACCCGTGTTCACCTCATCCGTGGAACCTCGCGTCCCGGTGAGGCAGTCTTCTCCCTCGTGGCAAGCGTTCCGAATCAGGGTCGGCCGCCGGGCAGCGCCGGCGCGCACATGGTGGTGTGCGGCGACGACGGTCTGGCACACCGGCTCGCCGCCGAGCTGCGGGGGGTCTACGAGGAGCAGGTGACGCTCGTCGTACCGCCCGCCGAGCGGACAATCCGGCCGCCGGTCGTGGGGCGGGCCCGGGCCGTGTCGGCGGCGCTGCTCGACCGGGTGGTCAGCGCGGCCGTCAACCGGGCGGCGGGCAACGGCGCGCCCACCGCGCCGAGCGAACCCGTGGGCGGCCAGCGGACCATGGAGGCGCTGGAGGCCACCGAGGCCGTGCTCGCCGAGGCCGGTGTGGAGCGGGCCGCCGCGCTGGCGCTCGTGTACGACGACGACGAGACCAACATCCGTGCCGCCCTCACCGCCCGCCGGCTCAACCCGAGGCTTCGGCTCGTCCTGCGGCTGTACAACCGGCGGTTGGGCCAGCACATCGAGGAACTCCTCGACCAGGCAGCCGCGTTGGCCGCCGAGAGCGCTGAAGCGACGGGGGACGCCCACGACGCCTACCCCGGTGACGCCTCGACCACCGTCCTGTCCGACGCCGACACCGCGGCCCCCGCGCTCGCCGCGACGGCCGTCGTCGGCACCAGCAAGGTCGTCCAGACGGACGGGCTGCTGCTGCGCGCGGTGGAGCGGCCGCCGACCGGCCCCGGGGAGTCCGACCCGCCGGGCCTGCCCACGCTCGCGCTGCTCTCCGCGGACGGCAGCGACCCGGCCTTCGCGGACGGTTCCGAGACCAGCGGCGAGCAGGGGCCGCTGCTGCTGCCCGACGCGGCGGCCGTACGGGAGGCGGCCGTGTCCGGCAGGCGCGGCTCCGTCGTGCTGGAGCAGGTCGCGTACTCCGCCGGGCCCGCGCTGCCCGCCGGGCGGGGGGCCGGGGTCGTGGCGCCGTTCGTCTCGCTGTTCTCGCGGCGGCTGCGGTGGTCGCTGGCCGGGCTGGCCGGGTGTGTGCTGGCGCTGGCGGTGGCGTTGTGGCTGGTGACCGGCATCCATCCGCTGGGGGCGCTGTACCTGACGCTGCTGGATCTGTTCGCCATCAACGACCCGGCCGTCGGGGCCACCACCGAACGTCAGGTTCTGCAACTCCTCTCCGGACTCATGGGGTTGCTGTTGCTGCCGGTGCTGCTGGCGGCGGTGCTGGAGGCGCTCGGGACGTTCCGCGGGGCGGGGTCGCTGCGCCGGCCGTCCCGTGGTCTCGGCGGGCATGTCGTGCTGCTCGGGCTGGGGAAGATCGGCACCCGGGTACTGACGCGGCTACGTGAGCTGAACATTCCCGTGGTGTGCGTCGAGGCGGGGCCCGAGGCGCGGGGGCTCGCGGTGGCGCGGCGGTTACGGGTGCCGGTGGTGCTGGGGGACGTCACCCAGGAGGGAGTGCTGGAGGCCGCGAAGATCCACCGCGCGCATGCGCTGCTCGCGGTGACCAGTTCCGACACGACGAATCTGGAGGCCGCGTTGTACGCGCGGTCGTTGCGGCCCGATCTGCGGGTGGTGCTGCGGCTGTACGACGACGACTTCGCGACCGCCGTGTACCGCACCCTGCGGGCCGCGCATCCGCAGGCGCTGACCCGGAGCCGGAGCGTGACGCATCTCGCGGCGCCGTCGTTCGCCGGGGCGATGATGGGACGGCAGATCCTGGGGGCCATTCCGGTGGAGCGGCGGGTGCTGCTGTTCGCCGCTCTGCAGGTCGGGGGGCATGCTCAGTTGGAGGGCAAGACGGTGGGCGAGGCGTTCCGGGCGGGGTACTGGCGGGTGCTGGCGCTGGACACGGGGCGGGAGCGGCAGGGCGGGAAGGGGCTGGTGTGGGACCTCTCGGACACGCATGTCCTGAAGAGCGAGGACCGGGTGGTGCTGGCCGCCACCCGGCGGGGACTGGCGGAGTTGCTGCGGCGCAGGCGGTAGGAGGGGCCGGGAACGTAGGGGTGGGAGGGGGCGAGGCCTTCGCCCCCTCCCCCACGTCCTACCGGAGGTGCCGCTCCGCGAACTCCAGTTCCAGCCTTACCTGCTTGATGCGTTCGTCGACCACCAGAGAGCCGTGGCCCGCGTCGTAGCGGTACACCTCGTGGACGGCTTCTCCGGCCTCCAGGCGCCTGACGTAGTTGTCGATCTGGCGGATGGGGCAGCGGGGGTCGTTCACGCCGGCCGAGATGTAGACGGGCGCCCGCACCTTGTCGACGTACGTCAGCGGGGACGAGGCCTCGAAGCGCTCGGGGACCTCCTCCGGGGTGCCGCCGAGCAGCGTGCGGTCCATCGCCTTCAGGGCCTCCATCTCGTCGTGGTAGGCCGTGACGTAGTCGGCGACGGGGACGGCCGCGATGCCCACGGCCCACGCGTCGGGCTGGACGCCGAGGCCGAGGAGGGTGAGGTAGCCGCCCCAGGAGCCGCCGGTGAGAATCAGCCGGGCGGGGTCGGCGAGACCCGAGCTCACCGCCCATTCCCGCACGGCCTCGATGTCCTCGAGCTCGATCAGGCCCACCCGGTGCTTCAGGGCGTCCGTCCAGGCGCGGCCGTAGCCCGTTGAGCCGCGGTAGTTGACCCGGACGACCGCGTAGCCGTGGTCCACCCAGGCCGCCGGGGCCGCCGCGAAGGAGTCGCTGTCGTGCCAGGTCGGGCCGCCGTGGATGTCGAAGACCGTGGGCAGTGGACCGGTGGCGCCGGCGGGCTTCTGGACCAGCGCGTGGATGCGGCCGCCCGGGCCCTCCACCCACACGTCCTGCACCGGGACCGAACCGGGGGACTTCATGCCGGGTGGGTCCAGGACCACCTCGCCGGTCGTCGAGCGGACCGCCGGCGGCCGGGCCGCGGAGGACCACAGGTACTCGACGCTGCCGTCCGGGCGGGCCGTGGCCCCGGAGACCGTGCCCGGCGGGGTCGGGATCCGCTCGAGGCCGGCGCCCGCCAGGTCGTAACGGAACAGTTCGCTGCGGGCCTCGAAGCTGTGCACGATGAGCAGGCCCGAGCCGTCCGGGTACCACTCGGCGCTGACGTCGCCCGGCAGGTCGAGGTCCAGGTCCGTCTCCGTGCCCGTCGCCACGTCCCAGACCAGGGGTTCCCAGCGGCCGCGGCGCTGGTGGCCGATCAGCAGCCGGGTGTCGCCGTCGACGGGGGCGAAGCCCAGCACCTCCAGGCCCAGTTCCTCGGCGCCGCCCTTGGTGTCGTCCAGTTCGGCGACCGTCGAGCCGTCGGGGCGGAGCACCCGCAGCGCGGAGTGCATCGCGTCGCCGTGCTCGGTGTGCTCGACGGCGATGAGGGAGCCGTCGTGGGAGAGGTCGCCCACGCCCGCCGACTCGCGGTGGCGGTACAGCTCGAAGGGGGGTTCGCCGGTCCGCGCCACATGGATCGTCGTGCCCTCCTCGTCCGTGGAGCGGCCGACCACCGCCGTACGGCCGTCGCGGCCGAGGGCCAGGCCCGCCGGGTAGGAGGCGTCCAGACCCGGGGTGGCCGGCTCGTCGGCTCCGCCGCCGAAGGGCTGGCGGCGCCAGACGCCGAACTCGTCGCCGTCCTTGTCGTCGAACCACCAGATCCACGCGCCGTCCGGGGAGAGCACGCCGTCCGTCGTACCGTTCGCCCGGTCGGTCACCTGGCGCTGCTCGCCCGTGGCCCGGTCCCAGGCGTACAGCTCGTACGTCCCCGTCGCGTTGGAAACGAACAGGGAGCGGTCCGGCGCGTCCTCCGCCCAGTCGGGCAGTGACACCCGGGGCGCCCGGAAGCGCTTCTCCCAGTCCGGCATCTCCTCGTGCTGCTCGGGTGCGGCGGACCCGTTGCTCTCAGTCATGACCCCATACTGCCCGCCCCTGACCACCTTGGGATGCCAGGGTGCCCGGGCTGTGGACAACTCCCACCGACTTCCCACCTCCTTCCCACCAATGACCCTCCCCCCGCAGGCCGGGGTTCCGCGCCCGCCCCGTACCGTGGAGGGGTGTACCGGTTCCTGCTGACGCCCCGCTGGTGGGGGATCAACGTCTTCGTGCTGCTGGCCATCCCCTTCTGCGTGTTCATGGGGTCCTGGCAGCTGAGCCGGTTCGAGGCGCGGGTGGACGACCACCGCAGCGCGAAGGCGCAGGCCGAGTCGGCCCGGACCGAGAGCGCGCGACCGCTGGCCGAACTGCTGCCCGTGGACAAGGCGACCTCCGGCAGGCGGGCCACCGCCACCGGGCACTACGGCAGGCAGCTGCTGGTGCCCGACCGGCAGCTGGACGGCAGGGACGGGTACTACGTGCTGACCCTGCTGCGCACCGACGGCGGCAAGGCGCTCCCCGTCGTACGCGGCTGGCTGCCCGGCAGCGCCGACAGCGCCGAGGCCCCGGCGCCGCCGGCCGGGCGGGTCACCGTCACCGGCGCGCTCCAGGCCTCCGAGACGCCAGGCGACAACGGGGTGAGCGCGCAGGGCGGACTGCCTGCCGGGCAGACCGCGGCCATCAGCGCCGCCTCGCTGGTCAACGTGGTGCCGTACGACCTCTACGACGCCTGGGTCACGCTCGACACCGCCGACCCGGGGATGACGGCGGTGCCCGCGACCGCGGCGGCCGACACCGGGCTCGATCTGAAGGCGTTCCAGAACCTGGGCTACACCGGCGAGTGGTTCGTCTTCGCCGGGTTCGTGGTGTTCATGTGGTTCCGGCTGCTGCGCCGTGAGGTGGAGTTCGCGCGGGACGCGGATCTCGGCATCTTCCCGGAGGAGCCCGCCATCGCCACCGACACCGACATCGACACCGCCTCGGGCTCCGCGTCCGCCTCGGGCTCTGCGTCCGCCTCGTGCTCCGCGTCCGCCGAGCGGAGCGGGACGGATCAGGAAGACGCCAGCACGCCCGTCCGGTAGATCGTCCCGGCGCAGGCGTTCGACACCGTGGCCACGCTCGTCGGGGAGCCGCCCTCGGCCGTGTAGGACACGTTCACGCTGCCGTCGACCGTGCCGTCCGCGGTGAACAGCTGCGCCGAAGTGCCGGAGGTGGTCTCGCCGGTCGTGCTCGACTGCTCGGTCGGGGTCGGTGAGGGGGAGGCCGAGCCGCCGCTGTCGCCGCCGCTGGTGCTGCCCGCGGTGGGGCAGGTCTCGGAGGGCACCCAGGCGAACTTCACCTCGTAGGCGGAGCCGGGCGCGAGTGCGAGCTGGGAGACGTAGAGCGAGGGGTCGGGCAGGCCGGCCGCCACGTCCCCGGAGGCGTGTTCCACGACGGTGATCTTCGTGGCGTCGGCGGCGCCCTGGGCGCCGAACGTCACGGAGACCGCGCCGCCGACGTCGCAGCTGCTTCCGGAGGTGTTCTGGATGCGGAAGGTGCCGTAGACGGTGCCTGCCGCGTCGGGGACCTCGACGGTGGGCGTGCCCGCGTCGAGCTGGTCCGCCGCGCAGGCGGGCGCGCTCGACGACGAAGCGGAGGGACCGGTGCCACTGGAGGCGGTGCCGCCCGCGGACTCCTTGCCCTGGCCGGAGCCGGTGGCGCCGCCCTTGCCCTGCTCGGCGGTCTTGCCGGAGGAGCCGCCGACCTTGCCCGAGGAGCCGCCGTCAGGGTTCTTGCCCTGGTCCGCGCCTCCTTGCGCCTGTGAGGCCTGGCCGGCGATGGAAGGGTTGGCGTCGGAACCGCTCGCGTTGGAGACGTGCAGCACGGCCGGGACGGCGGTGCCGAGGAAGAGGGCCGCGGCCGCCATGCCGACGGCCGCCTGCCGCTTGCGGGCCCGCCGGACGGGCACGGCCCGCCGCAGATGGTCGAGCGTGCCGTCGCGCGGCTCCATCTCCTGGACGGCGCCGTGCAGCATCCGGCGCAGTGCCAGCTCGTCCGAGTCGAGCCCGTCCGGACCCTGGTCGTCGAGGTGGTGGTTCACGGTTGAGTTCCCAGCGTGCGATTGCTTCGGCTCTTGTGTACGCGCCGACGGTGTCGGCTCGTGCCACGCGAAAGGCTCGTGGCGCTCGTGACTGTCGTGGTTCCCGTGGGCGCCCTGACCTCCGGTCTCGCCGCTCACGCCGACGCCTCCATGGCTATGCGCAGGGCGGCGATGCCCCGGGAGCCGTAGGCCTTGACCGAGCCGAGGGAGACACCGAGGGCCTCGGCGACCTGGGCCTCGGTCATGTCGGCGAAGTAGCGCAGCACGAGGACCTCGCGCTGTCGGCGCTGGAGGCCCTTCATCGCCTTGATGAGCGAGTCGCGCTCCAGGAGGTCGTAGGCGCCCTCCTCCGCGCTGGCCATGTCCGGCATCGGCTTGGAGAGCAGCTTCAGGCCGAGGATGCGGCGGCGCAGGGCGGAGCGGGAGAGGTTGACGACCGTCTGACGCAGGTAGGCGAGGGTCTTCTCCGGGTCGCGGACGCGTTTGCGCGCGGAGTGGACGCGGATGAAGGCCTCCTGGACGACGTCCTCGCACGAGGCGGTGTCGTCGAGGAGGAGGGCGGCGAGGCCGAGCAGCGAGCGGTAGTGGGCCCGGTAGGTCTCGGTGAGGTGGTCGACGGTGGTGCCGGCCGCCGCGGTGTTCGCGTCGGCGGCCGGTTCGGCGGAGGCGGTCGCTTCGGCGGAGGCGGTCGCTTCGGCGGTTTCGACGCCGTCACGCTGACTGGGTATGCGGGCGGGCCGCGCTGCGGGCATGGGGGCGATCACCGGCATGCCGCTTGACGCGCCGGGCGTACGGGGTCGGAGTACGGCTCGCGGCGGCCGTAGGGCCGCGCCGCGGGGCGCCACTGGGAGTTCGAGTACCTCTGCCACGCCAGTTGGACACACTTCCCCCCGTGGGGGTTGTACGCGTCCGGTGTCACTTCTGCGTCGACCAAGGCCACGCGCACCCGTCTCATGTGTCCCGCTCTTCCCCTGTATGCCATATGAACGGGCGTCCCCACGCCCGGATCACCGCGTCCCCGAACGCTGTGATCGTTCACACGTCTGCGCCACCCCGAGGGGTGTCCGCAAAGACGCTCCCCGCCCTGCGCACGGTTGCGGAGAGCGGGGAGGAAAATCTTCGGATGCCAAAGGTGTCCGATACAAGTGGTTCGGATCATCGACCGGCTCACATTGCTCTGAAGATCCTACAAAGCAGTCAAGCCCTGGCCAGTGCTTTTACTGCCGGAAGCGCTTCCCCGTCCGCCGACGGGCGGCCGCCTCAGGACGACGCAACCGCCTCACGACAACTCGGCCGCCACCAGCTCCGCGATCTGCGCGGTGTTGAGCGCGGCCCCCTTGCGCAGGTTGTCCCCGCACACGAACAGTTCGAGCGCCGTCGGGTCGTCGAGGGCCCGCCGTACCCGGCCCACCCAGGTCGGGTCGGTGCCGACCACGTCGGCGGGCGTGGGGAACTCCCCCGCCGCCGGGTTGTCGAAGAGGACGACACCGGGCGCCGTCGCGATGATCTCGCGGGCGCCCTCCACGGTGACCACGTCCTGGAAGCGGGCGTGCACGGTGAGGGAGTGCGTGGTGACCACGGGGACCCGCACACAGGTCACGGCCACCGGCAGCTTCGGCAGCCCGAGGATCTTGCGGGACTCGTCCCGCACCTTCATCTCCTCCGACGACCAGCCGTCCGCGCGCAGCGACCCGGCCCACGGGACGACGTTCAGCGCCACCGGCTCCGGGAAAGGACCGGTGTCGTCGCCGACGGCCCGCCGCAGATCACCCGGGCCGGTCCCCAGCTCGGTGCCCGCGACGAGCGAGATCTGCCGCCGCAGCGTCTCCACCCCGGCCCGCCCGGCCCCGCTCACCGCCTGGTACGACGACACCACCAGCTCGCGCAGCCCGTACTCGGCGTGCAGCGCGCCCAGGGCGACGATCATCGAAAGCGTCGTGCAGTTGGGGTTGGCGAGGATCCCGCGCGGCCGGTTGCGCACCGTGTGCCCGTTGACCTCGGGGACGACCAGCGGCACCTCCGGGTCCATCCGGAAGGCGCCGGAGTTGTCCACCACGACCACGCCCTTGGCGGCGGCGAGCGGCGCCCAGTGCGCCGCGACCTCGTCGGGCACGTCGAACATCGCGACGTCGACCCCGTCGAAGACCTCCTCCGACAGGGCCACCACCTCGACCTCCTCGCCACGCACGGTCAGCTTGCGGCCGGCCGAGCGCGGGGAGGCGACGAGGCGGATCTCGCCCCAGATGTCGGCCCGCTGGGACAGGATCTTGAGCATGACCGTGCCGACGGCTCCGGTCGCTCCCACGACGGCGAGCGTCGGCCGCATCTTGTCGGCCATCAGCGGCCGGTGCCCCCGTAGACGACGGCCTCGTCGCTGTCGGAGTCGAGCCCGAAGGCGGTGTGCACGGCGCGCACGGCCTCGTTGACGTCGTCGGCGCGCGTCACGACCGAGATGCGGATCTCGGAGGTCGAGATGAGCTCGATGTTCACGCCCGCGTCGGCCAGGGCCTTGAAGAAGTCGGCCGTGACGCCCGGGTTGGTCTTCATCCCGGCGCCGACCAGGGAGATCTTGCCGATCTGGTCGTCGTAACGCAGCGAGTCGAAGCCGATGCCGGACTTGTTCTTCTCCAGGGCGTCGATGGCCTTGCGGCCCTCGGCCTTGGGGAGCGTGAAGGAGATGTCCGTCAGGCCGGTGGAGGCCGCGGACACGTTCTGCACGATCATGTCGATGTTGATCTCGGCGTCGGCGATCGTCCGGAAGATCACGGCGGCCTCGCCCGGCTTGTCCGGCACACCGACGACCGTGACCTTGGCCTCGGAGGTGTCGTGTGCGACACCGGAGATGATGGCCTGCTCCACCGGCTTGTCCCCTTGCTGCTGTGTCTTGTGAACGAGTGGCTCACTGCTGACCCACGTGCCCTGGAGTCCGCTGAAGGACGAGCGGACGTGGATCGGGATGTTGTAGCGACGGGCGTACTCCACACAACGGTGGAGCAGCACCTTGGAGCCGGAGGCCGCGAGCTCCAGCATGTCCTCGAAGGCGATCCAGTCGATCTTCTGCGCCTTCTTCACCACGCGCGGGTCGGCGGTGAACACGCCGTCCACGTCGGTGTAGATCTCGCAGACCTCGGCGTCGAGCGCGGCGGCGAGGGCGACGGCCGTGGTGTCGGACCCGCCACGCCCCAGCGTGGTGATGTCCTTCTTGTCCTGGCTGACACCCTGGAACCCGGCGACGATGGCGATGTTGCCCTCGTCCAGCGCGGTCCGGATGCGGCCCGGCGTGACGTCGATGATCCGGGCTTTGTTGTGGACCGAGTCGGTGATGACGCCGGCCTGGCTGCCGGTGAACGACTGGGCGCTGTGGCCCAGGTTCTTGATCGCCATCGCCAGCAGGGCCATGGAGATCCGCTCCCCGGCGGTCAGCAGCATGTCGAATTCCCGGCCGCTGGGCATCGGGGACACCTGCTCGGCGAGATCGATCAGCTCGTCCGTCGTGTCGCCCATCGCGGAAACGACGACGACCACCTGGTGGCCGTTCTTCTTCGCTTCCACGATCCGCTTGGCGACGCGCTTGATGCCCTCGGCATCGGCTACGGAGGAACCTCCGTACTTCTGCACGACAAGGCCCACGTGCGCTCCTCGCTCAGTTTGTCTGTTTCCGCACATACGCCCTTGTACTGCGGGTCGGCTCAGTCTAACGAGCGCCCGAATCCCGCCTCCCGGGTACCGCATGGTGAGACTCGATGAGACCCGCGGAGGAGGCCGGAAGACGGCCGGGACGCCCGTCGTCGGGTCTTCCCTTCCCACTGACGCCGAAGTGATAGCTGTGAATTAAGTTTCAAGCACTATCGTGCGGCTGTGCACGTACTCCTGGTGGAAGACGACGAACCGGTCGCCGAGTCGCTGCGACGCGGACTGAGGCGCTACGGCTTCGAGGTCGACTGGGTCACCACGGGCGCCGCCGCGCTCGCCCACTCCGACCCCTACGACGTCGTCCTGCTGGACCTGGGCCTGCCCGACACCGACGGCCTCGACGTCTGCAAGGCGCTGCGCGAGCGCGGCGACGTCCCGATCATCGTGATCAGCGCCCGCAGCGACGAGACGGACCGGGTGGTCGGCCTGGAGCTGGGCGCCGACGACTACGTGTCCAAGCCGTTCGGGGTCCGGGAGGTCATCGCGCGGATACGCGCGGTGATGCGGCGCGTGCAGCGGCGTACGGCGGCGGACAGCGGGACCGGCGGGGCGGACCGTTACGGCTCCCGGCTGACCGTGGACCGCAAGGCGGCCCGCGTCCACGTGGACGGCGAGGTGGTCGCCCTAGCGCCGAAGGAGTACGACCTGCTGTCGTTCCTCACCGAGGAGCCGGGCGCGCTGATGTCGCGCGAGCAGATCATGGAAGCGGTCTGGGACGCGAACTGGTTCGGGCCGACGAAGACGCTGGACGTGCACGTGGCGGCGCTGCGGAGGAAGTTCGCCGGGGTCGTCGCCATCGAGGCGGTGCGGGGCGTCGGCTTCCGGCTGGAGGTCGTCGGCGGGACCGCCGCCGGTCCCGGCCCCGTCCCCGGCCCCGGTGGCCCGGCGTCATGATCAAGCAGCTCATCCGCAGCTATGTGCTGCTGGTGGCCGTCGCCATCCTCCTGTTCACCGTGCCGGTGGCCTTCACCCTCACCGCCCAGTTGCGCGGCGACACCGAGGGGTCCATCGAACGCGAGGCGACCACCATGGCGCTGTTGCTGGGCAACGGCGACACCGCCTCCTGCCGGGCACTTGAGAAGATGGCCGGGGCGTACGCCGTGGAGACGAAGGGCAAGGACGAGGTCCAGGTCACGGCCACCGGCAGATGCGCGGCGGACGTGCCGCGCCCGAGCCGGGACGCGGCGCTGGCCAGGGCCCTGGAGCAGGGCCGGCCGACCACCGACTGGGGCTCGGACCTCATCTGGGGCCGCGAGCTGGTGATCACCGTCCCCGCGAAGGACGGCGGCCGGGTCGCCGGTGCCGTACGGATCGTCCACTCGACCTCGGGGCTCACCCACAGGCTGTGGACGATCTGGGGCTTCCGGGCGGGCCTCGCCGTGGCGGTGCTCGGCGTGGCCGCGCTGATCGGCACGGTCGTCGCCCGCCGCATCACCCTCCCGCTGCGCCAGCTGAACGACATGGCGAGCAAGTTCAGCGACGGCGACCTGACGGCCCGCTCCCCCGTGACGGGCCCCCAGGAGACCCAGACCCTGGCGCGCACGCTCAACCAGGCCGGCGAGCGCCTCGACACGCTGATCGCCTCGCAGCGCATCTTCGTGGCGGACGCCTCGCACCAGCTGCGGACCCCGCTGACGGCGCTCCGCCTCTCCCTGGACAACATCGCGGACGGTGTCGACGAGGAGTTCGTACGGGAGGACGTGGAGCAGGCAACCGCCGAGGTGGTGCGGATGAGCCGGCTGGTCAACGGTCTGCTGGTGCTGGCCAGGGCCGAGGCCAAGGTGACGGCGGCGGAACCGCTGTCGCTGACCGACATCGTGGCGGAACGCCTGTCGGTGTGGAGGCCGGCCGCCGACGAGCGCGGAGTCACCATCGCGCTCAGGGGGAGTGGTGTCGACGGCCGGCCGTCTGTGCTGGCCAGCCCCGGTCATCTGGACCAGGTGCTGGACAACGTGTTCTCGAACGCCCTGGAGGTGTCACCCGACGGCGGGCGGATCACCGTCCGGGCGGAGCCGGCGGGCGACAGGGTGGTGCTGTCGGTCCTCGACGAGGGTCCGGGCATGTCGGACGCGGAGAAGGCCCGCGCCTTCGACCGCTTCTGGCGCGGTCAGGGCCTCACCGGGCGCTCCGGTTCCGGTCTCGGCCTCGCCGTCGTCAAACAGCTGGTGACGGACGACGGCGGGACGGTGGCCCTGGCGGACGCTCCAGGGGGCGGCCTGTGCGTACGCGTCACGCTCCGGGCCGCGGGGCGAACAAGCTGATCAGCCCTCGGGCATCGCGGACGAGTGGTGGTTGACGATCTTCCACACGCCGTCGCGCTTCTCGTACTCGTAGGTGTAACGGGCCTCGACGACACGCTTCTTGCCGGTGCCGGGGTCGGTGAGGGTGAACTCGTAGACGCCGGTGTCGATGGCGGAGTCGCTGTCGAGCACGTCGATGATCGTCTGGACCTTCTTGCCGACCGGCTTGTTCTGCAGGAAGTGCTCGAAGTAGTCGACGATGCCGGCGCGGTCGGTGCGGACCTTGTTGGAGACGGTGGGCAGCAGGACCGCGTCCTTGGCGTAGCGGTCGGCCACCGTGTCCGCGTCGCCGGTCCGCAGCGCGGCGTTCCAGCCGTCGAAGAGGGCGGCGATCCGCTTCTCGGTGGGCTTCGAGGGCTTCTCGGAGCCGGCCGCGCTGACTCCGACCGACACCGTGGCGGCGGTGACGACGGCGGTGGCGGTGACGAGGGCGGCGCGTATGCGGGTCTTGCGGGTCATCGCAACTCCTGTGCGGCTGGCTGCTGTCGGGATGACTCAAGACTCGCGTCCGGCCGGTTAACGCCCGTGCAGCCCGCGTACAGGGGACGTACAGGACACCGCCAATTCCCGGGAACCGCCCCTTCTCAGGTGGTGGCCCGCCCGCCCCGGTCACGGACCAGGCTGACGCCGGCGCCGAGGGACACGACACCCATGCCGACCGCCGTCAGCACGCCCTGCGATCCGTCGACCACGAAGGGTGCGGCGGCGGCGACCGCGAGGTTGAAGAGGAAGAGGAACCACAGCACGGGGCGGGAGGAGAGCAGGGCCTTCATGACGGGACGTCCTTCGAGGAGTGGGATCCGGGGGAGTCGTTCGCTTGCGAGGTTTCCCTTGCGAGATCAACGATCCCGTCCCGGACCTGCGGAAACGAGGGAGCGCACTCCCGAAGGCATGGTGTAGACAGGTACACCATGACGATGGACGTACTGCGTTACGTGGCTTTCGGCACCGACCCGGCCGGCGGCAACCCCGCGGGTGTCGTGCTGGACGCCACCGGTGCCGATGACGCGACGATGCTGGCGACGGCGGCCGAAGTGGGCTACTCCGAAACGGCGTTCGTGACACCCTCCGACGACGGCACCCTGTCCGTCCGCTACTTCAGCCCGCTCGCCGAGGTGCCGTTCTGCGGGCACGCGACGATCGCCACGGCCGTGGCCCACGCCGACCGGCACGGCACCGGGACACTGATCCTGCAGACCGGTGTGGGCGTCGTCCCGGTCACCACCGCCGTGGCCGACGACGGGACGACCGTGGCGACCCTGGTGAGCGTCGCGCCGCACACCGGGCCCCTCGCGGAAGCCGACCTGGCCGAGCTGCTGTCCGCCCTGCGCTGGTCCGCCGACGACCTCGACCCGGCGCTACCGCCCCGCGCGGCCTACGCGGGCGCCTGGCATCCGGTCGTCGCCGCCGCCGACCGCAGCCGGCTGGCCGACCTCGACTACGACATGCCCGCGCTCACCGCGCTGATGGCCCGCCGGGGCTGGACCACGATCGACCTGGTCTGGCGGGAGTCGCCCACCGTGTTCCACGCCCGCAACCCCTTCCCGCCCGGCGGGGTGGTCGAGGACCCGGCCACCGGCGCGGCGGCCGCGGCCTTCGGCGGCTATCTGCGCGAACTCGAACTCGTCCCCGTCCCGGCGACCCTGACGATCCATCAGGGTGCGGACATGGGCCGCCCGAGCACCATCACGGTCTCCGTCCCCGCCGGACGGGACACCGGCATAGCCGTCACGGGCGCGGCCGTACCCATCTGACCGCCCGTACCCGTCCGGCCGGCCCTACCCGTCTGACGCCGGGTCGGACACCGGCCCGACCGGGGGGAAGGGCCGCGTGGCAGGACGGGCGCGACGGCCGGGACACGCCTAGGTCGCCGGGTGTACTCCCAGGCGCTCGCCGATCTCCTCCGCCATGACCCGGCCGGCCTCGAACTCGAGGGTCTCGTCGCCGAGGGCGCTCTGGTCGGTGTCGAGGCCGTCCAGTTCCGCGAGGGGCTGGTCGAGCCGGATGTGGGCGAGCACCGAGTGCAGGGCGCGCAGGGTCGCCGAGGCCGTGGAACCCCAGTTGGAGAAGTAGGAGAACTGCCACCACCACAGGGCCTCGGTGACGCGGCCCGCGCGGTAGTGGACCATGCCGTGACGCAGGTCGGCGATCACGTCGGCGAGGTCGTCGGAGATCCGGGCCGGCACGGGCGCCTTGCGGGGCTCGTACGGGTCGAAGACCTCCGAGTAGACGTCCACCGGCTCCAGCAGACGGGCCAGTTTCTCGCGGAGCTCGTCGGCGTCCGGCTCGAAGCCCGGGTCGGGCTCGTAGCGCTCGTCGGGGAGGATGTCCTCGTGGGCGCCGAGGCGACCGCCGGCCAGGAGCAGCTGGGAGACCTCCAGAAGGAGGAAGGGGACAGCCAGGCCCGGCTCGTCGCCCTTCGCCACTTCCGTGACAGCCACCAGGAAGCTCTCGACCTGGTCCGCGATCTGGACCGCGAAGTCGTCCGGGTTCCGTTCGGTCGCGTGCAGCGTGGCGTCAGACATCTAGGAGTCGTCTCCCCTCGAAGGCGCGGCCGAGGGTGACCTCGTCCGCGTATTCCAGGTCGCCGCCCACCGGGAGGCCGCTGGCCAGGCGGGTGACCTTCAGGCCCATGGGTTTGATCATGCGGGCGAGGTACGTGGCCGTCGCCTCGCCCTCCAGGTTCGGGTCGGTGGCGAGGATCAGTTCCGTGACCGTACCGTCGGCCAGCCGCGCGAGCAGTTCCCGGATCCGCAGGTCGTCGGGGCCGACGCCCTCGATCGGGCTGATCGCGCCGCCCAGGACGTGGTACCTGCCACGGAACTCACGGGTGCGCTCGACCGCGACGACGTCCTTCGGTTCCTCGACGACGCAGATGACCGTCGGGTCGCGGCGCGGGTCGCGGCAGATGCCGCACAGCTCCTCCTGCGCCACGTTGCCGCAGGTCGCGCAGAAGCGGACCTTCGCCTTGACCTCCATGAGGGTCTGCGCGAGCCGCCGTACGTCCGTCGGTTCCGCCTGGAGGATGTGGAAGGCGATCCGCTGCGCGCTCTTGGGACCGACGCCGGGCAGTCGCCCCAGCTCGTCGATGAGGTCCTGGACCACGCCTTCGTACAACGGACTGCCGTCCTTCCTGGGGTTCCTTGCGGTACGTACGGTAGTTGGCCGAGGCCGGTCCGCGTAAGGCGGGCCGGTCCTAGAAAGGCAGTCCCGGGATGCCGCTGCCGCCACCCAGACCCTGGGCCAGCGGGCCGAGCTTCTGCTGCTGGAGCGTCTGCGCGTTCTCGTTGGCCGCGTGGACGGCCGCGACGATCAGGTCGGCGAGGGTCTCGGTGTCGTCCGGGTCCACCGCCTTCGGGTCGATCCGCAGGGCGCGCAGCTCGCCGGAGCCGGTCACGGTGGCCTTCACCAGGCCGCCGCCCGCCTGCCCGTCGACCTCCGTGTTCGCCAGTTCCTCCTGAGCGAGGGCCAGGTCCTGCTGCATCTTCTGGGCCTGCTGGAGCAGCTGCTGCATGTTGGGCTGGCCACCACCGGGAATCACGATCAGCTCCTGTGTCCTACGACTGTCGGGCGTGCCTTCGGGCGGGCTTTTCCCGCTCGGCACGAGCCTACGTGGTCTGTGCGGGTGTCGCCCCAGCACTCTTTCGAGTGAGTTATGTGTGGGGCCTATACCTGATCAAGGCCCACTTCCAGGCGTAAAAGAGGTGAAACCTTCCTCTTCGCCACCCATTGGGAGGTAGGAAAGGTCCGGCGCGTCAGCATCAGGCGTCACGGGTGTCACGCAACGTGAGCGGTGGGGACCGGTCGGCATCAACGGTCGGGATCAATCGGTCGGGATCAGTAGGGAGTGCCGGTGGGTCAGCAGCCGGAGATGCAGCCCGAGGGTCCGCCTCAGGACGGGCGGGGTGAGGGCGCGGCCGGGCTGCGGCCGGGCGATCTGGTGGGGCGGACGTTTCCGCTCGGGGACTGGGGCGAGCCCGCCGAGCGGCTGAACGAGCTGTACCGGTGGGTGGAGCGCGGGGCGCTGGAGACCGCCGCCTGGTACCTCGCGGACCGGGTGTGGAAGCGCCGTGCCGCCCGGGGTCTGCGCACCGGGGCGGCGGCGGGGGCGGTGTGCGCGGCGGCGCTGCCGCTGCTGGACCTCACCCGGGTGATGGGCGGGGTCGCCCCCTGGGGGTATCTGGCACTGCTGCTCGCGGTGGCGTGCCTTGCGGTGGACCGGTTCTTCGGCGTGACGTCCGGCTGGATAAGGGACGTGGCCACCGCGCAGGCCGTGCAGCGCCGGCTCCAGGTGCTCCAGTTCGACTGGGCATCGGAGAGTGTCCGGGAGGTGCTGGGTCCGGCGGAGGGCACGGCGAGCGAGGCCGCCGAGCGGTGCCTGGCGGTGCTGCGCCGGTTCTCGGAGGACGTCACGGAGCTGGTGCGTACGGAGACGGCGGACTGGATGGTCGAGTTCCGGACCGGGCCGACGCCGATGGGGATGCAGGCGGCGGGTGCCTCCGGCGGGCGGGCGGACGTGGGCGGGGGGTACGGGCGGTTTCCGATGCCGCCGGGAGCGAACGCCCGGCCGAACATGCCTCGGCAGCGGCCGCCGGAGCCGCGGTGAGCGCGCGGCGGCGGCTTTTTCGCCCCCGCCGCCCCTTACCGTCCCGCCCCTGGGGGCTGCACCCTCGGACCCCCCTTTCGGCCTTGACGGCCTCGTCCTCAAGCTCCCCCGGAGGGGGCACCCCCGGACGGGCTTGATGGTCCGGACGGGCTTGACTGGCACAGGCGCAGGCCCTCCGGGGACCAGCACGGCAGGTGGCCGTGGGTGCGGATCACGTCCTGGCCGTTGCCCCGGGTGAGGTAGGTCAGGAAGCTCGAGGCCAGGGAGTCGGCCGGGGGCCGGCCGTAGGTGTAGGCGTACTCGATCTCGCGGTACGGGTAGCCGCTCGTGCCGTGTTCGAGGGCGTCCACGGAGGGCGGGTCGCCGTCGAGGTCGAGCGGGTGCAGGCCCTTCGCGCGGCCGGCCAGGTTGAGCTCGCTGTAGCCGATCGCGCCCGGGACGGCGGCGACCGTGGAGAGCACCTGGTCGGTGGAGTCGAGTTCGCAGCGGACGACCGGGGCCGTCGGGTCGTCCTTGTGGACGCAGTCGACGGACGAGTTGGCGATCTCGCCGCGGCCCAGCACCCGCCGCTGGAACACCTGCCGGGTCCCGGAGTTGGCGTCCCGGCTGACCAGGACCACCGGCAGGTGCGGCCCGCCGACCTGGTCCCAGTTGGCGATCTCCCCCCGGTACAGCCGCCGCACGTCCGCCGTGGAGAGGTTCCTCAGTTCGACGTCGTCGTGGACGACCAGGGCGAACACCGACACGGCGACGCGGTTCTCGCGCAGTTCGTCGAGCCCGGCCGGCCTGGGGCCGTCGGAGAGGGCGACGACCGGCGGAGATCCCTTCTTGCCCGCGAGGCCGGCGGCGGCGAGTTCACGGATCCCGGCCGTCGAGCCGTGCGGGTCCACGGTGAGGTGCGCGCCCTCGCAGTCCCGTTCGTACTTGGCCGCCGCCTCCCGGACCACCGGTGCGAAGGCGGTCGAGCCGGTGACCGTGAGCGTGCCGCGCTCGCAGCCGACCGGGGGCGGGTCGTCGCCGACGACGACGATCGTCGCGAGGGTGACCACACAGACCGTGAGCAGGATGGAGATCAGCCGGGCGGCCCGGCTGAACAGCGGCGGGGTGTCGTCCGGGGTCGCGCTGCGGTTGGGGTGCACCTCGCCGTCGCGCAGACCTCCGTACAGCCGTATCCCCCGTCCGACGTCGCCGCCCGACAGCAGCACGAGCAGCTTGAAGTGCTCGCGGGGGTTGAGCGGGACGCGGGGGATGCGCAGCGTGTTGCCGTCGTAGCCGAAGCCCCGGTCCGCGGTGAAGTGGTCCATGAGGTGGTCGGTGTCGGTCGGCTGGGTGACCGACACCCCGCGGATGGTGCGGTCGGTGAAGACGGCGGTCAGGCCGTGGCGTTCGGGGCCCGTGTAGTCGTCGCGGGCGATGCCCTGCGAGCCGTCGTTCTCGATGCGCAGCAGGACGAGCGTCGCGTCCGACATGCCGGGGGCCTCGTCGAAGAGGCCGAGACGGCGGTTGGCGCGGCCGGAACGGACGTCGTCGCCGATGGGGTTGTCCATCTGGACGCGGTAACCGACCCTCTTGCGGCGCGGCACCCGGCGCTCGTACCAGACCATGATCCCGGACGCGAGGATGCCCACGAAGGCCGTTCCCACGGCCACCACGTTCTCAGCGTTCAGCCAGTCCACTGTGGGCGCCCCCGCCACTCCCGCCGACCCGATGGCCGGGGGCCACCGTACGTCCGCCCGAGGGGACATTCCGGACCGGTCGGCGGACGTTCGCCGGACGTTCACCGACGGGTGTAGGTCAGTTTCTCCCCGGTGCCGGTGTTCACCCGGCGCAGTCTGCCGTCGGCGAGGAGCGTGACCTCGGAGGCCTCGCCGGGGCTGCACGCCGAGAGGGGCTCGCCGGTGGTGACCTCGGAGGGGCCGATCTCCAGCGGGCCGTCGCCGCCCGGGCGTCGGGAGAGCGCGGCGCTGAACTCGCAGTGGTACCCCTTTCCGTCGGCGACGAGCGCGAGCACCTTGTCGCCGACCTGGCCCTGGGCGAGGGTCAGCCGGCGCGTGTCGGTGCCGCTCGCGCTGTCGATCGTGGTGGTCCAGGTGCCGAGGTAGGCCGCCGGGACCACGCCGTCCGTCGAGGACGCGGAGGGTGACGCGGAAGCGGACGAGGAGGAGGACGCGGTCGAGTCCGGGGAGGGCAGCTCCGATCCCTTCGCGGCACTGGACGTGGTGGGCGTCGGCTGTGCGGTGGCGTCGCCGTCGCCGTTCATGAACGCGTACACCGAGCCGCCGGCCGCGACCGCGACCACCAGGGCGACCGCGACGAGCAGGGCGGTCGTCCGGCCGCTGCGGCGCGACGGCTCCTGCGGGCCGGTCGGGTCGGCGGGGTCGGCCGGCCCGTACGGGCCGTACCCGGGGGCGGGGCCGTACCCGGGGGCGGGGCCGGGGCCCGCCGTGCCGTCCGCGTACGGGTTGTACGGCGCGTCCGCACCGGGCGCCGCCGACCACCCGGCCGGCAGGGCCGGGGGCGCGGCCGGCTGCGGGTGCTGCTGGGGCCGGCCGTACGCCGGGTGGACCGGGGCGGGCTGCGCACCGGGCGGGAGGGGCTGCGACGGGATGCCGTCGGCGCCCGCGAGCAGCGTGGGGCGGTGGTCCGGCGAGGGCGCGTCGCCGCGCGGACCGGAGTGTTCCGGGAAGGCCTCGGAGCCGGCCGCCGAGTACGCGCCCGGCGCGGAACGCGACGGGAAGCCGGAAGAGGACGGCGAGCCGAAGGGGGACGGGGAGCCGAAGGAGGACGGGGGGCCGGAGGGGGAAGGGTCCGTGCCCTCCGTGCTCTCAGGGTTCTCCACCTCCAGCAACCGCACGGCGTGGCGGCCGAGCTGGGCCACGAGGGCGCCGGGCAGCCAGGGGTCGCGGGAGCGGCCGTCGGAGACGGTGTCGTCGACGCCGGTGAGCTCCAGGACGCGGTCCAGGGAGGGGCGGGCGCCCGGGTCCTTGCGCAGACAGCCGCGGACCAGGTCGGCGATGCCCTCGGGGACGCCCGAGAGGTCGGGGTCGTTCTGGGCGATGCGGAACATCAGGGCGTGCGCCCCGCTGTCGGCGGAGCCGAAGGGCAGGGCGCCGGTGGCGGCGTAGGTGATGACCGAGCCCAGGCAGAAAACGTCGCTGGCGGGCGTGACCGGGGCGCCGCGCAGCTGCTCGGGGGCCATGAAGCCGGGCGAGCCGATCACCGCGCCGGTCTGGGTCAGCCGGCTGTCGCCGGTCACGCTCTCCAGCGCCCGCGCGACGCCGAAGTCGATGACCCGGGGCCCCTCGATGGTGACCATCACATTGGACGGCTTGAGGTCACGGTGGACGATCCCGGCCGCGTGGATGTTGGCCAGCGCGTGGGCGAGCCCGGCCGCGAGGATGCGCACCGACCGCTCGGGCAGCGGGCCGTGGTCGTGGCTCACGACCTGCTGGAGGCTCGGCCCAGCGACATAGCCGGTGGCGACCCAGGGCACGGCGGCCTCGGTGTCGGCGTCCAGGACGGGCGCGGTCCAGAACCCGCCGACCCGCTGCGCGTTGCGCACCTCCTGCCGGAACCGCGCCCGGAACTCCTCCCGCGCCGCCAGCTCGGGCCGGACCAGCTTCACGGCGACCGTCCGGCCCCGGTCCGACCGGGCGAGGTAGACCTGCCCCATGCCGCCCGCGCCCAGCCGCGCGAGCAGCCGGTAGCCGCCGATGCGCTGCGGGTCCCCCGGGCCCAGCTTCTCCATCGCAGCGCCGCCTTTCCCGCACATGTGTGATCGGGACATGTGCATTCCAGCCGAGAATAATCCGGCCGTTCGGGCAGTGGTGCGGCGCGGTGTCTACGGTTGCGTAACAGCGGGCTCCAGCCCGTCCAGCACCTTGGACAGCCGTTCCAGTACGTGTACGGCCGCGGCGAGCTCCGCGTCCCCGTACGCCTCGGCCAGCCGGTCGGCGAGGGCCGCGTGCCCGGGGTGGATGCGGGCGATCGCGGCCCGCCCCTGTCCGGTGGGCGCGAGCAGCTTGGCGCGCCGGTGGGCGGGGTTGGGCCGGTACTCCGCGAGGCCGCGCTCCACCAGCAGGTCCGCGATGCGCTGGACGCTCTGCCGGGTGATGCCCATCGCACGGGCGATGCCGGACACCGGCAACGGGTCGCCGAGCACCGCGCCGAGCACCTGCCACCAGGCGGCGGTGAGCCCGGCGGGCCCGGCCAGCTCCTCCGCCACGGCGAGGAACTGGCCGTTCAGCCGGAACACCCCGAGGGCGCCGCGGCTGAGCAGGTCCTGGCGTTCGCGGCTCACCGGCCGGCCGTCGCCTTCTCCAGCACGGCGTAGGCCGCCGCGTCGGAGTCGTGGAACAGCCGGTACCAGGCGTCCAGCACCTCGCCCTCGTAGACACCGAGGAGCCGGAAGATCTCGCGGGCGAACGCGACCGGCTCGGTCGGACCGGCGGTGATCAGACCCGTGTCGGTGACGGCGTCCGCCTCGACGTACCGGTCGCCGCCTCCGTAGCCGGTCGCGGCCAGGTAGAAGGAGACCGCGCCGGTGTGGTCCCGGTCGTCGAGCAGCCCCTCGCGGGCGAGACCCGCGGTGGCCCCGCAGATCGCGGCGACGGGCACCCCGGCGTCGAGGAACGCGCGTGCCGCGCGGGCGAAGGGCGCGAGGTCGTCGGAGGTGTCCCAGAGATCGGCGCCCGGCAGGATCAGCAGGGAGCTGTCCTCGGGCCGCAGGGCGTCCAGCGCCAGGTCGGGCCGGATGTTCAGTCCCCCGACGCTGACCACCGGCTCCTGCGACCCCCCGACCGTCCGGATCTCGTATCCGTTGCGCGCCAGGTAGGCCGTGGCGAACCCGGTCTCCCAGTCGGCGAGCGTGTCGTACACGGCGAGATGCACGGGCTTGCGGCTCATGGCTCCTCCTCGTGAAGCGGGTTCTTGAGATACCGAGTCCCGAGATACCGAGTCCGGAGAACCGGGTCCCAGGATGCTCAGTTCCAAGTCCCAAGACAGTAGACTGTCATTTCGACAGCAGGCTGTCAATGCATCTCGTCACGACTCCTCTCCACGCCCGACAACCTGTCGCGGAATCGCCCCGTCCACGGAACAGGACGCCGATACCGCTTCCGCATCGCGGACATTTACGCTCACCGGCATGACCCCTCAGTCCAACCCCCAGGCCGGCGCCGCCGTGAAGGCCGCGGACCGCGCGCATGTCTTCCACTCCTGGTCCGCCCAGGAGCTCATCGACCCGCTCGCCGTGGCCGGCGCGGAGGGGTCGTACTTCTGGGACTACGACGGCAAGCGGTACCTCGACCTCACCAGCGGGCTCGTCTACGCCAACATCGGCTACCAGCACCCGAAGGTCGTCGCCGCGATCCAGGAACAGGCCGCACACCTGACCACCTTCGCGCCCGCCTTCGCCGTCGAGGCCCGCTCGGAGGCGGCCCGGCTGATCGCCGAGCGGACCCCCGGCGACCTGGACAAGATCTTCTTCACCAACGGTGGGGCGGACGCGGTCGAGCACGCCGTGCGCATGGCCCGGCTGCACACCGGGCGTGCCAAGGTGCTGTCCGCCTACCGCTCGTACCACGGCGGCACCCAGCAGGCCGTGAACCTCACCGGCGACCCGCGCCGCTGGGCCTCCGACACCGCGACGGCGGGGGTCGTGCACTTCTGGGCGCCCTACCTCTACCGCTCCCGCTTCTACGCGGAGACGGAGGAGCAGGAGACCGCGCGGGCCCTCGAACACCTGGAGACGACGATCGCCTTCGAGGGGCCGGGGACGATCGCCGCGATCATCCTGGAGACCATCCCCGGCACCGCCGGGATCATGGTCCCGCCGCCCGGCTATCTCGCCGGGGTGCGGGAGCTCTGCGACACGTACGGCATCGTCTTCGTCCTGGACGAGGTCATGGCCGGGTTCGGGCGCACCGGCGAGTGGTTCGCGGCCGACCTGTTCGATGTCACGCCCGACCTGATGACCTTCGCCAAGGGCGTGAACAGCGGATATGTGCCGCTCGGCGGTGTCGCCGTCTCGGGCGCGATCGCGGAGACCTTCGCCAGGCGGCCCTACCCGGGCGGTCTGACGTACTCCGGGCACCCGCTGGCCTGCGCCGCCGCCGTCGCGACGATCAACGTCATGGCGGAGGAGGGCATCGTCGAGAACGCGAAGAACCTGGGTGCCTCGGTCGTCGAGCCGGGGCTGCGGGAGCTGGCCGAGCGGCACGCCAGCGTCGGCGAGGTGCGCGGGGTCGGCATGTTCTGGGCCCTGGAGCTGGTGAAGAACCGGGAGACCCGCGAGCCGCTCGTGCCGTACAACGCGGCGGGCGAGGCCAACGCGGCCATGGCCGCCTTCGGCGCGGCCGCCAGGAAGGCCGGGGCGTGGCCGTTCGTGAACATGAACCGCACCCACTTCGTGCCGCCGCTCAACGTCTCCGAGTCCGAGGTCAAGGAGGGCCTCGCGGCCCTGGACGCGGCGCTCTCGGTGGCCGACGAGTACACGGAGTAGGGGCGGGCGCACGGGGACCGATCGGGGACCGTCGGGCCGAACGGATGGGCCGATCGGCGGACCGGTGGGGGACGGATCGGGGGCGGGTCCTGGCCGCCGCGAGCAGAGGGCCGGGATTTCTTCGAACGCGTAAGGTGGCGTGCTCGTACATACCGACGAGCACACCATTTTTCCCGCCCCCGACGATGGAGACGCCTCGAACATGCCCGGCAGCACCGGCAACGGAGCCGTGACGCGCAGCACCCTGCGACAGCAGATCGCCGACGCGCTTCGCGACGAGGTGCTGGGGGGACGGCTCAAGCCGGGCCAGGAGTTCACGGTCAAGGAGATCGCCGAGCAGTACGGCGTCTCCGCGACCCCCGTGCGAGAGGCCCTCGTCGACCTCTCCGCGCAGGGGCTCCTGGAGGCCGACCAGCACCGGGGCTTCCGGGTCCACGAGTACTCCGTCAAGGACTTCCGGGGCATGATCGAGGCGCGCAGCCTGATCATCGAAGGGATGTTCCTCGCCCTCGACGAGGGCCGTCAGCGCCACCTCAACTACGACGACCCGCGCACCGCGGCCGCCATCGCCGGGGTGCGCCGCCGAGGCGACGAGGCGCAGCGGGCCGCGTCCGCCGGTGACCTCACCGTCCTCATCGGCTACGACCTGCGCTTCTGGCGCGAGCTGAGCGCCCTGTTCGGCAACCCCTATCTCGCCGACTTCCTGCACCGGCTGCGGTTGCAGTCCTGGGTGTGCACGGTGCAGTACCTGCCCGGGCTGAGCGATCTGCGCGGTCTGCTGTGGTCCGGCCACACCGAACTGATCGACGCCCTGTACGACCGCGACACCACCACCGCCCGCGTGATCCTCGCCGCGTACAACGACGACTCCATCGCCCTGATCGAGCGGCTGGCGGCGGAATGAGCAGGGCGGAAGCCCCCGGCACACCCGTCACCGCGCAGCGCACCCCGCCCGTCGAGCTCTCCGTCGTCATCCCCGCCTACAACGAGGAGCGCCGGCTCGGCCCCACCCTGGACGCCGTCACCCGCCATCTCGACGCGACCGGCAGCCACTGGCGCACCTGGGAGATCCTGGTCGCCGACGACGGTTCCACCGACGCCACCCGCGAACTGGTCACCGTCCGCCGCGACCCCCGGGTGCGGCTCGTCCTCGGCTCCGGCACCGGCAACCGGGGCAAGGGCCACGCGCTGCGCCACGGAGTCGCCGCCAGCCGGGGCGGCCATGTCCTGGTCATGGACGCCGATCTCGCCACTCCCGTCGAGGAGTTGGAGCACCTGGAGAAGGCGCTCGCCGACGGGCACGCGGCGGCGATCGGCTCACGCGCGGTGCCCGGCGCGACCCTCGGCGACCGCCAGCACCGGATACGCGAACTCCTCGGCGCGGCGGGCAACCTCCTCATACGCCGGACGACCCTGCGCGGAACGCGTGACACCCAGTGCGGGTTCAAGCTGTTCGACGGCGACAGCGCCCGCACCGCCTTCGCCGCCTCCCGCCTCAACGGCTGGGCCATCGACGTGGAGGTGCTCCGGCACTTCCAGCGCGTCGGCTGGCCGGTCGCCGAGGTGCCCGTGCACTGGTCGCACCGGCCCGGCTCCAAGGTCCGCCCCGCGGACTACCTACGGTTCCTGCGCGACCTGGTCCGGCTCCGGATGCCGGTGCCGGGACCGGCGGACATCGTCGCCGTCCTTCTCTTCCTCGCGATGGCGGTGGCCCTCTGCTCCGGCCGCCTCCCCGACCCGGCCCACCGCTATCTCACCGACTCCCTCCAGGACCAGAACCAGTGGGAGTGGTTCTTCGCGGTGACCGCCGACAACGTCGCCCACCTGCGCAATCCCCTCTTCACCGACCTCCAGGGCTTCCCCGGCGGCGTGAACCTGATGGCCAACACCACGATGCCGGGCCTGTCCGTCCCGCTCACCCCCGTCACGCTGCTGCTCGGCCCGGCCGTGACGCTCACCCTGGTGATGACGCTGGGCCTCGCGGCGACGGCCACCGCCTGGTACCGGCTGATCGTGAAACGGCTCGTCCGGCAGCGCGCGGCCGCCTTCGCCGGGGCCGCGCTGGCCACGTTCGCGCCGCCCATGATCAGCCACGCCAACGCCCACCCGAACTTCGTCGTGCTCTTCATGATCCCGGCGATCATCGAACGGGCCCTGCGGCTCACGACCGGCGAGCGGGTCACCCGGGACGCGGTCGTCCTCGGCCTGATGGCGGCCTACCAGTTCTTCCTCGGCGAGGAGCCCCTGCTGCTCGCCGCGCTGGGCATGCTGGTGTTCGCCGTCGCCTACGGCGCCGTACGCCCCGACGTGGCGCGGAAGGCGGCCCGCCCGCTGCTGAACGGTCTGGCGATCGCCGCCGCCGTCTGTCTCCCGCTCGTCCTCTACCCGCTGGCCTGGCAGTTCTCCGGCCCGCAGAGCTACACCGGCATCGACCACGGCACCGCGCCCGGCGTCGCCAACTCCGTCCGGGCGCTGCTCTCCTTCGCCGAGCGCTCCCTGATCGCGGGCGACGCCCGGCGCGCCGACGCCCTCTCCCTCAACCCGACCGAGCAGAACGCGTTCTACGGCTGGCCGCTCGTCCTGCTCGCGTTCGCGATCACGGCGGGGCTGTGGCGGCGGCCCGTGGTCAGAGCGCTGGCCTGCACGGCGGCGGGCGCGGCCGTGCTGTCCCTCGGCTCACGCATCGCCCTCCCCCTCACCGGCGTCACCGTCCCCGGGCCCTGGGCCCTGCTCGCCGGCCTCCCTCTCTTCGAGTCGGTCATCGAGAGCCGGGTCGCGCTGGTCTGCGCCCCGCCACTGGGCATGCTGCTCGCCCTGGCGATCGACCGGCTGGCACGGGCCCGCCGCCTGGGCACGCAGTACGCCGGACTGCTCGCCGTCTGCCTCGCCCTGCTCCCCCTCGTCCCCGCCCCGCTGACGTCCGAGCCGCGCGCCGAGGTGCCCGCCTTCTTCACCGACGGCACCTGGAAGACGTACGTCCGGGGTGGCGAGACCCTGGTCCCGGTGCCGCTCGCCGAACCGGAGGACGCCGAGGCGCTGCACTGGCAGACGGCGGCCGGCCTCGGCTTCCGGATGCCCGGCGGCTACTTCAACGGCCCCTTCGGCGACGGCGACCGCACCGGCGTCTACGGCGTCCCGCTGCGCTTCACGGCGAGTCTGCTGCGCGACGTGCGGTATACGGGCGTGGTCCCGGTGGTCGACGCCCGCGCCCGGGCCGCGACCCGCGAGGACCTCGCGTACTGGCGGGCGGGCGCACTGGTGCTGGCCCCGCAGCCGCACGCGGACCGGCTGCGTGAGACGGTGGACAAGCTGGTGGGCCGGCCGGGTGGGCGGGTGGCCGGAGTGTGGGTATGGGACCTGCACGAGGGGAGCTGACGCGTGCCGCACCGACTAGTCTTCCCTGACCGGTCAACGTACTGAGTGAGGAGCTCTCTTTGGCCTGTGACCTGTGGCTCGTGCCGCTCGTCGACGTGTTGTGCCACACCCCCGACAATCCCTTCGCCGACGAACTCGCCCAGTACAACAAGGTGCTGGCCGAGGCGGGTCTCCCGCCGGTGCCGGTGTACCAGTACATGCCCGGGCTGTCCGGCGAGGTCGCCCCGGTGGCCGGCTTCGACTACGACGCCCTTCACTTCCTGCGCCGCGCCTACCTACTGCAGGTGTGCGGACTGCCGGTGACGCCGGTGGACGAACTGGGCGGCGACTACGAGCAGCTGCTGGAGATGTTCGAGGCGACGGCCAAGCAGTCGCACCTGGTCTGGCACTACGACCACGCGGGCGCGTACGTCCCCGTCGACTTCCCGCAGCCGTTGTCGAACGACGAACTCCTCGCGGGCGGCGGCCCGTTGGGTTCCGCGCAATCCTTGTTGCGGGAACTGGAGTTCGTGGCTCCGTCCATCGGCATCGATCCGGCCAATCCGCCGTTGGCCCCGCAACCGCCCGCCGGCCCCACGGAGTTGGAGGAGCCTGCCGTTCCGGCGCCGTACGATCCCAGCCCCTTCGCGCGCGAGCGCCACGTCTGGCTGGGGCTGCACGCGGCGGCGACACGGAGCCTGGCGCAGGGGTCGATGATCGTCTTCAGCTGAGCCGACCGCTTCCGACCCGGCCGACCGCCGTCAGCTCAGCGGTCGGTCAGCGGCCGAGCTGGGACAGACCCCGCTGCACGTCCTCCATGTTCATCACCGGGGTGTAGGAGATCTCGGCTCCGAGGTTGAGGAAGAACGGCTCGCTGAGCACGGGCATCTGTGCGCTGTCCTGCATGTCGAAGAACACGTAGGCGGTGCGCTTGCCGTGGTCGGTGGTGAAGTAGGCCGCCTCGGGCTTGATCTGCTCCATCGACTCCTGGATCAGTTTCGCCAGGGTGCCGCTCCGGATGGCCTCGTTCGCCTTCTCCGTGTCCATGCACGCCTTGAGCAGTACGCGCATCGCACTCACCTTCTTCTGGCCGACGCACGCGAATGTCGCCACCAGGATATGCCTGTATGCGGCATTCCTCCCTTGTGGGAGGCGCCCGCCCGACGACACCGGGCGGGCGCCTTCACCCGCTATCGCCGGTGCGGCAACCTGATCGTACGGACGAGGGGCATCTCCGCGTACAGGTCGGGATCGACGGTCACGACATGCCGTCCGTCCGGCCAGTCGACCGTCGGCCTGGACAGGTGAACCGCGTGCCCGAGCCGCCACTCCACGCCGTCGCGCAGCAACGCACCCACCGTGGACGCGCCCGCGAAGTCCAACTCGACGATCTCGACGGCGAGCAGGGCGCCGACGTGTTCCGCGAGCCCCTTGCGCATCCCGTCGGCGGCGGCCAGGCAGAGCGCCGGTACGTACACGTGCCGAGTCGGCCCGTGCTCGGCGTTCGACACGAACTGCGAGGCGAGAGAGTTCCCCGAGCCCAGCGCCAGCAGCGCCGACTCGTCGAAGACGACGCCGGTCGATCCGGCCCTCGCGCCGCTCACAGACTGTCCACGGGTCGGCCGGCCTCGAGGTCCTGCCAGACCTTCTCCGCGCGGTCGTGGTCCTCGTCCGTGAGCGTCACGCCGAAGTGTGTCTCGCAGTACGCCTTCGCCTTCTCGTAACGCTTGCGCAGTTCCTCCCGCGTCGGCGTGGCTCCCGCCAGTTCGGCGATCAGGTCGCGCATGGTCATCCCGCGCTCACGGGCGAGCACCATGAGGCGGTCACGGACGGCGGGGTCGACCTTGACGGTGGTGTCAGCCATGACGACAGTATACCTCCGGTATACCGCCTCGGTCCGCTCGAGCAATGCGGTCATCACGTTCCTTTCGGTTGGGAAACCCGGCACGTCACGGGCGTGCGGCCAGGAGCCTGCGGGGGCGCCTACGCGAGCGCCGGCTGCCCGCGCAGCAACGCTCTGGCCATCGCGCTGCCCCGGCGGGCGGCCTCGCGATACCCGACGGCGCCGGGCTTGCGCAGTTCGATCTCGACGGTCGTGGTGGGAGCCGGCCGATCTCGACGGTCGTGGTGGGAGCCGGCGTCGGCGGTGCCGGGCACTTACGACGCAGGCGGTTCTCGATCAGTGCCAGCGGCGAGTACACGCGGCTCGGAAGGCCGTCCGTCAGCGCGGCCCGCAGCTGCGCACTGCTCGCCCCCGCGCCCCACCACGCCTCCACCAGCGGCGCGAGCCGCAACGCCTCGGCGGCACCGAGGGTGAGCCCGGGGTGCGCCCGGCCGAGCGAGCCGAGGAACCTGGCGGCGAACGCCGTGCGCTCACTCGGCTCCGGCCCGGGGTCGGGGTCCGGCCCGGGGCCAGGGCCGGGGTCGGGGTCCGGCCCGGGGCCAGGGCCGGGGTCGGGGTCCGGCCCGGGGCCAGGGCCGGGGCCAGGGTCCAGCCCGGGGCCAGGGCCGGGGCCAGGGTCCAGCCCGGGGCCAGGGCCGGGGCCAGGGTCCAGCCCGGGGCCAGGGCCGGGGCCGGGGTCCAGCCCGG
>NZ_JBHWUU010000049.1:0-35851 GCF_042737375.1 Streptomyces sp. NPDC060000 | reverse complement strand
CGGGGCCAGGGCCGGGGCCGGGGTCCGGCCCGGGGCCAGGGCCGGGGCCGGGGTCCGGGCCCGACGCCGGATCAGCCTCCGGCTCGGACTCGGACGGCCGGGAGGGAGGTTCTTGTTCCCCAGGGTTTTCCCCCGAAGGGGTACCGCCTTCGGGGGCGTCTCCCGACTCGCCGGAGGCCCGGTCCTGAACTTTTTCAGGTTCACCCGGCGGGGGCTCGTCGTCGTACGGAGTATCGAATACCTCGTAGACCGTGGAGAACTGGCGCGTCTGCGGGTCCTGCCGCACCACCCGCCGCAGATACCGGGATTCCTCCAGCTCACGCAGGGCCGAGGCGATCCGGGCGCGACCTTCCCTGCGCTGCTCGGCGAGGGTCCGGATCGTCGCGCGGGCGCCGTTCGGACGGCTGAGGAGGTACGTCAGTACGCCCACCGCACACCAGGAGAGACTCCGGTCGCGGAGAAGGGCGTTGGAGAAGACGGAAAACGCGCGGGTGGGCGTCGTACGATGAATGCGCATCCGGAGTGACTTCCTCGGGGTGTCGAGCCCCCGGGTGTTGGCGCACCGCGGGGGCGTTCTATGTTGCCGTGACTGCAAGGGCACACAGAGCGACGAACGCAAACCAGAACTGGTTTATATCGGGCGGAAGTTCGCGCATTTCACTCCGGGGAGTGAAGCGGCGCCCGTCAGAAGACCGGCGTCCCGGACTGTGTCAGCTTCCAGTTGGTGACCGCGAAGCCGGCCGGGTTCAGAGCCCCCTTGGACGTGACGTAGTCGATCATCAGCTGGCGGATCTCGTTGGTGGAGCTGTAGGCGATGTCGGCGGCGGCGATGTGCGGGTAGCCGCTGCCGCCGTTGGCGCGGTAGTTGTTGACGGCGACGACGAAGACCTGGTCGTCGGCGACCGCGGTGCCGTTGTAGGTGAGGTTCTTGATCCGCGACCCGTCCGCCTGCGCGATGTCGATGTCGTACGAGACGCCCGCCGCCGTGTCGTACATGTAGTCCCAGAAGCTGTTGGCGTTGGTGAGGGTCGCGGTGTCGACCGCCGTGCCCGCCGGCACCTGGTGGTAGTACTTCGCGGCGAACTCCAGGTAGTCCCTGAGCTGGGCGCCGGTGAGCTTCTTGCCGTAGAGGGTGTTGTCGTAGATGTAGAGCCCGGCGATGTCACGGATGGTGACGTCGCCGGCCGGGATGTCGGCGGTGCGGCTGAACGGCGCGGCGACGGAGATGAGGGGCAGGGCGGCGTCGGCGGCCGACAGTCCGGCGGCCACCGTCTTCATCTGGACCTCGTGGATGAAGTCCATGACGGGGACGTCCTTCCAGCAGGACTCCGCCGCCGAGAGGTCCTGTGTGCAGGTGCCCACGGCCGTGTTGACGTACTTCACGACGAGGTCGTGGTCGGCCTTGAGGAGCTCGGTGATCTCCGGGTCCTCGTCGACGGTGCCGGGGTTGAGCGTCTGGGCCTTCTTGCCGGTGACCTCCCAGCGCCCGTGCCGGAGTTCGAGCTCGAAGTCGAAGACGGTGAGGCGGTAGCCCCAGCAGTACGGCTCGGAGAGCAGAACGTCCTCGCCGGTCTCCGCGTTCTTCACGGTGTACGACGGCACCTCGACGTGGGTGTGGCCGACGAGGATCGCGTCGATGCCGGGGACCTGCTCGGCGACGAGGTTGGAGGCGTTCTCGACGTACGGCAGCGCGTCGCCGTAGGAGGTGGACCCGTCGAGCCCGGAGTGGTCGGTGAGGAAGACCACGTCACAGCCCAGCGCCCGCAGTCTCGGCACGTACTTCTTCGCCTGCTCGACCAGCCCCGGGAACACCATCCGGCCGCTGACGTTGTCCTTGTCCCACAGGGCGATGCCGGGGTTGGTGAGGCCGAGGATGCCGACCTTGATGTCGGGGGCGCCGGGGACGCGGATCCTCTTCACGGTGTACGGGGCGAAGGCGGGCTTGAGGGTCTTCGCGTCCAGCGCGTTCGCGCCGAGCAGCGGGAAGTGACACTGCTGCTCGAACTTGCGCAGCACCTCGATGCCGTAGTTGAACTCGTGGTTGCCGAGGGCGGCGGCGTCGTAGCGCATGTGGTTCATGGCGACGGCCATGGGGTGCTTGGGCCCCCTCTTGCCGTGGGTCCCGGTGATCGGGTCGACGCGCGCGAAGTAGTAGGCGAGCGAGGTGCCCTGGATGATGTCGCCGGCGTCGACCAGCAGCACCCGGTGTTCGCCCTTCGCCGCCCGCTGCTGCTTGACGAGCGTGGCGACCCGGGCGACGCCCACCGAGTTGCCCTTGCTGTCCTTGTAGGCGGCGTCGGTGTAGTAGTCCCAGTCGAAGACGTGACTGTGCAGGTCGGTGGTACCCAGGATGGAGAACGACCAGGTGCGGGGTGTCTTCTCGGGTGCGTGACCGTGACGCCCGGTGGAGGCCTCGGCGGTACCGGAACCGGCCGCTCCCGCGACGGCCACGGCCGCTCCGGTGACGGCCGACTTCTGCACGAACTCACGGCGGTTCATGGGATTGACGGGCATACGGGGCTCCTGGAACTGGTGAGGAAGGAGGGGCAACTACCCGCGTAGATGCTTGCTTCCGCCAGTTACGGGCGTAACCGCGAACAGGCCATGGGCCGGTCAAGGATGTCCAAGACCGGCCCAAGCTGACGTGCCGTCAGATACCGCCGCCAGATATCGCCGCCAGATGACGCCGTCCTGCGATGCCGTCCCCCGATGCCGTCCCGCGATGTCGCCGGGCGGCCCGCAGATGGCCCACAGGTGATCTACGGATGACCTACAGGAACGAGTTGATCTGGATCGTCTCGTCCCGGCCCGGGCCCACGCCGATCGCGGAGATCGGGGCGCAGGACATCTCCTCCAGCGCCTTCACGTACGCCTGGGCGTTCTTCGGCAGGTCGGAGAAGGACTTCGCCTTGGTGATGTCCTCGGACCAGCCGGGAAGCGTCTCGTAGATCGGCTTCGCGTGGTGGAAGTCGGTCTGCGAGTACGGGAGTTCCTCGACGCGCTTGCCGTCGATCTCGTACGCCACGCAGACCGGGATCTGCTCCCAGCCGGTCAGGACGTCGAGCTTGGTCAGGAAGAAGTCCGTCAGGCCGTTCACACGGGTCGCGTAGCGGGCGATGACCGCGTCGAACCAGCCGCAGCGGCGGTCACGGCCGGTCGTCACGCCCCGCTCGCCGCCGATGCGGCGCAGTGCCTCGCCGTCCGCGTCGAAGAGCTCGGTCGGGAAGGGACCCGAGCCGACGCGGGTCGTGTAGGCCTTCAGGATGCCGATGACCCGGCTGATCTGCGTCGGGCCCACGCCCGCGCCCGTGCAGGCGCCGCCCGCGGTCGGGTTCGACGAGGTGACGAAGGGGTACGTGCCGTGGTCGATGTCGAGGAGCGTGCCCTGACCGCCCTCGAAGAGGACGACCTTGTTCGCCTCCAGCGCCTGGTTGAGGAGCAGGACCGTGTCGGTGACGTACGGAGCGAGCTTCTCCGCGTAGCCAAGGAGTTCCTCGACGACCTGGTCGACGGCGATCGCGCGGCGGTTGTACAGCTTGGTCAGCAGCTGGTTCTTGCCGTCGAGCGCCGCCTCGACCTTCTGGGTGAGAATCGACTCGTCGTACAGGTCCTGGACCCGGATGCCGACGCGGTTGATCTTGTCGGCGTAGGTCGGGCCGATACCGCGGCCGGTGGTGCCGATCTTGCGCTTTCCGAGGAAGCGTTCCGTCACCTTGTCGACAGTGACGTTGTAGGGGGTGATGATGTGCGCGTTGCCGCTGATCAGCAGCTTCGACGTGTCGACGCCGCGCTCGTTCAGACCGCTCAGCTCGGAGAGCAGGACCGACGGGTCGACAACGACACCGTTACCGATGACCGGCGTACAGCCGGGTGACAGAATTCCCGAAGGGAGCAGGTGGAGTGCGTACTTCTGGTCGCCCACGACGACCGTGTGGCCGGCGTTGTTGCCGCCCTGGTAACGCACTACGTAATCCACCGAGCCACCGAGAAGGTCGGTGGCCTTTCCCTTGCCTTCGTCACCCCACTGAGCACCGAGCAGCACAAGTGCGGGCACGCGCGTACACCCCTTCCGGGTGGGGCATGTCCAAGGCCAGGGGCGTACGCGGTGGCTCTTTCCACCGCGTGCACCACGTGCACGGCGACCGTCGTCGGTCGCCGCTTGTCGGACCCGGATGCCCCGGAATAGACCAAGCCCCTGGCGCAATAGCGCAAGGGGCTCTTGCACAAAGATGCTACCCGAGGAAGCGAGGCAGGACCGAGGTGGCGACTTCTCCCACGTCCGATCAGCTGCTGGTGATCATCGATCCGGTCGCCCGGCACACGGACGGGGAGTCCGTACGGATCGCGAAAGACGTGCTCAGCGCGGGTGCGGCGAGTACGAAGGTGTGTCTCCCCGAGGGCCCGGAGGAGTTCGCCCGGGCCCTCTCCCGGCGGGGCTCGCGGCGGCCGGTGATCATCGGCGACGACCGTGCGCTGATCCGGGCGGTGGCCCTGCTGTACCGGCAGCGGGCCCTGGCCGAATGCGTCCTGTCGGTGGTGCCGGTGGGCGCGGCCCTGGGCGTCGCGCACGCCCTGGGGGTGCCCACGGGGGCGGTGGCGGCGGCCCGGGCCGTCCTGGACGGCGCCGAGCGGCGTCTGGACGTACTGGTGGACGACAGCGACGGGGTGGTGCTGGGCGCGCTGCGGATACCGCCGGTGCCGCTCGCTCCGCAGCCGGAGCCGGCCGTGGCTGAGGCCGGGCTCGCGCAGGGCGGCGGCCACCCCTGGCTGCGGACCTACCACTCCCTCTTCCGGACCCTGGTGGCGTCACGGCCGTCGCGGCTCTCCGCCGCCCCGGCCCCGCCCGGCCCGGCCCGGCTGCGGATCGAGGTCGACGGGGTGACCCTGGTCGACCTCGATCAGCCGGTGGAGGCGGTGTCGGTGACCCCGGGGCTCCCCGGCACGGTGGTCGTGACGGTACGGCCGCTGTCCCTGGGCGCGGTGGCGGTGCCCCTGGAGGCCCGGGGGCGGACGGTGACCGTCTCGGGCGCGGACTTCCGCTACCGGGCCGACGCGATGGTCGCGGGGCCGGTACGGCGACGCACGTGGACGGTGCGCGAGGGGGCGTTGGGGCTGATGCTGCCGGGGCCGGCCTGAGTCAGCCCCTGGTCTCACTTTCGGGGGGGCTGAAAGCCGGTGGTGTCGAGGGTGCAGCCGAAAGGATCCGGGATATCGAGCTTCTCGCCGAAGGGCTTGGTGAAGCGGACCTCGTAGCCCCTCGGAGAGGGTGAGCCATAGACGATGGCCTGCTCCTTCTGCATGTCGAGCACCAGGTAGACGGCGACGCCCGCCTCGGCGTAGACGTCCACCTTGTCCGTGAGGTCCGCAACCCTGGTGGGATGGGACGTCAGTTCGGCGACGAAAGCCAGGCTCTCCCCGTCCAGGTGGCTGCTGCTTGTCTCATACGTCTGCTCATGGGCGGCGTGGATGTCCGGCCCGTACGCACGCTCAAGCCCGGGGAAGACAAACAGGTGGGGAGCCCGCTCGATGATGTGACCTTCGGGGAGGTACTGCTCGAGCTGGTTGCACACCAGCTTCATCACGCGGGTGTAGTACCCCTTCGACCACGGCGACACGACAATGCTCCCCTTGATGATCTCGGCCTTGTAGCCGTCGGGCACGCGCAGCTCGTCGAGCAGGTCCAGAAGCTCGTCGAAGTCGCTGCGGGGCTTGGTGCCGCTGATCACCGGTCGCTCTGCCATGAGTGTCCTGATGCGCCCTCCCCTTGATACGAACCAGACGTGACTCAGAGTATTCGCTCGGACACGTCTGCGAGATCCGTTTCGTCCTTCAGGGCCACCCCCGACCGCCCCAGCTCCCGCGCCCCGGCCAGCAGCGCGACCAGCTTCCCCGCCGCCGTCTCGTAGGCGAGGCCCAGTGGCGGGCGGATGTTGGACAGGCAGTTGCGGTCGGCGTCCGTCGTGACGCCCGGCCGGGGCCGGTGGGTCAGGTACGCGCCCAGGGAGTCCGCCGCCGACATGCCGGGGCGCTCGCCGACGAGGAGCACCACCGCCGTGGCGCCCATGGCGTGCGCGACGTCGTCGCCGAGGGCCACCCGGGCCTGTTCGGCGAGGACTACGGGGGCCACCCGGGTGCCGTCCGGCAGCAGCGCGGCCGTCGCCCGGATCATCGCCGCCGCGTGCTCGTGCACCGCCCGGCTGGAGAGCCCGTCGGCGACCACGAAGACGACGTCCCACTCGCCCGTGGGCAGATGGGCCCGGTCGATCGGGTGGAGGCTGCGACCCAGGTCGGGGCGCTGGAGGTAGGTGAGGCGGTCGGGGGCGGCGCTGCGGACCCGGACCACCGAGGTGCCGGTCAGCCGCGCGGCCACCGCGTCCGGGTCGAACGGCGAGTGCACCGCGTCCCGGGCGGCGGCGTGCGCGGCCTGGAGCTCCAGCCGGTGCCGGGTCGGCAGGGCGGAACCGGCCCGGCCCAGGCCGATCCGGGCCTGGGTGCGCAGGCGCAGGGACGCCCACAACTCGCCCTGACCGTCGGGGATCTGGCTGCCGGGAGCCTGACTGTCGGACACCTGAATGGTCATGCCGCGAGCTCCCGTCCGGTGGCGCGTCCTGTGTTCCCGGTGGTGGCGATCCCGGCGGTGGCGGTCCCGGCGGTGGCGATCTCCGTCAGGGGGTGGGCCGGGCCGGACACCTCGCGGATGCCGCCGCGCGCGTCCAGCAGCCCGATCGAATCCAGCCAGGCCTCGAACTCCGGTGCCGGGCGCAGTCCCAGCACCTCCCGCAGGTACAACGCGTCGTGGTACGAGGCCGACTGGTAGTTGAGCATGATGTCGTCGCCGCCCGGGGTGCAGATCACGAAGGAGGCCCCGGCGACGCCGAGCATCGTCAGCATGGTGGCGATGTCGTCGTCATCGGCGTCGGCGTGGTTGGTGTAGCAGATGTCCAGGCCCATGGGCAGGCCGAGGAGCTTGCCGCAGAAGTGGTCCTCCAGGGCGGCGCGCAGGATCTGCCGGCCGTCGTAGAGGTACTCCGGGCCGATGAAGCCGACGACCGTGTTCACCAGCAGCGGGTCGTAGCGGCGGGCGACCGCGTACGCCCGGGCCTCGACCGTCTGCTGGTCCACTCCGTGGTGCGCGCCGGCGGAGAGGGCGCTGCCCTGCCCGGTCTCGAAGTACATGACGTTGCGGCCGACCGTCCCCCGCTCCAGGGCCAGCGCCGCCTCGTACGCCTCGTCGAGCAGGCCGAGGGTGACGCCGAAGGAGGCGTTCGCGGCCTGGGTGCCGGCGATGGACTGGAAGACGAGGTCGACGGGGGCGCCCTGCTCCATCAGGTCCACGCTGGTGGTGACATGGCACAGCACACAGGACTGGGTGGGGATCGCGTAGCGGCCGATCACCCCGTCGAGCAGTTCCAGCAGGTCCCGTACGGCCTTCGGGCTGTCGGTGGCCGGGTTGACGCCGATCACCGCGTCGCCGGAGCCGAGGAGGAGGCCGTCGAGGAGGGCGGCCGCGACGCCGGCGGGGTCGTCGGTCGGATGGTTCGGCTGCAACCGGGTGGCCAGGCGGCCGGGCAGGCCGATGGTCGACCGGAAGGAGGTCACCACCCGTACCTTTCTGGCCACCGCGACCAGATCGGCGTTGCCCATCAGCTTGGAGACCGCCGCGACCGTCTCCGGGGTCAGTCCGGGCGCCAGCGCGGCCAGCGTCACCGCGTCCGCCGCCTCCGACAGCAGCCACTCGCGCAGCTCCCCGACCGTCATCGACGCCACCGGCGCGAAGGCGGCCGGGTCGTGGGCGTCGAGGATGAGCCGGGTGACGTCGTCGTCCTCGTAGGGGATCAGTGGCCGGGCCAGGAAGTCGGTCAGCGGCACTTCCGCCAGCGCCCAGCGGGCCGCGACCCGCTGCCGGGCGTTCTCCGCCGCGAGGCCGGCCAGGCGGTCGCCGGAACGTTCGGGGCTCGCGGCGGCGAGCAGCCGGGCGAGCGAGTCGAAGCGGTACCGCTCGCCGCCGAGGGTGGAGGTGTAGGCGCTCATGGCGGCGACCGTACGAGCCGCGTGTTGCCGTCAGATTTCTAAAGGTCTGGTTGACAAGCATTTAACCTACCGACACCCTTGACCGACTCATTCGGGCTACAGAGTTCCGGTCCAGCACACCAGCGGACGACCAGGAGAGGGGCCACCCCGATGGCAGTGGACGAGGGCGTCGCCTCAGCGGCGGACACAGGGGCGGGCACAACGGCGAAGACAGGCGGTGAAGGCGCCGTTCACCGGCTCAAGCCCAACGCCATCGGTCTGCTCGGGGTGGTCTTCATGGCCGTCGCGACGGCCGCGCCGATCACCGCGATGACCGGCAACGTGCCCTTCATGGTGTCGTCGGGCAACGGCATCGGGGCCCCGGCGAGCTATCTCGTCGCAATGGTCGTCCTGGCAATCTTTTCCGTCGGATTCACCTCGATGGCCAAGCACATCACCTCGACGGGCGCCTTCTACGGCTTCATCTCCTACGGCCTCGGCCGCTCGGTCGGCCTCGCCTCGGGGCTGCTCGCGACCTTCGCCTACGTCGTGTTCGAGCCGGCCCTGATCGGCATCTTCTCCACCTTCGCCACCACGACCCTCGAGGACCAGACGGGCCTCGACGTCCCCTGGTGGGCGTTCGCGGTGCTGATGCTCGCCGTCAACGCGACGGGCACCTGGTTCGGCGTCTCCGTCGCCGAGAAACTGCTGGTCGTCCTGCTCGCCACCGAGGTGACGATCCTCGCGGCGATGGCGGTCTCGGTCGCCCTCCACGGCGGCGGCCCTGACGGCTTCAGCATCGATCCGGTCAACCCGGTCAACGCCTTCAAGGGGACCAGCGCGGGCCTCGGACTCTTCTTCGCCTTCTGGTCGTGGGTCGGCTTCGAGTCGACGGCGATGTACGGCGAGGAGTCCCGCAACCCCAAGAAGATCATCCCCAAGGCCACGATGATCTCGGTACTGGGCGTCGGCGTCTTCTACGTGTTCGTCTCCTGGATGGCCGTCATCGGCACCGGCCAGTCGCAGGCCGTCAAGGTCGCCACCGCCGATCCGCTCGCGCTCTTCTTCAACCCCACCGAGCGGTACGTCGGCCACTGGGCCGTCGACGTCATGCAGTGGCTGATGATCACCGGCTCGCTGGCCTGCGGTATGGCCTTCCACAACTGCGCCGCCCGCTACATGTACGCCCTGGGCCGCGAAGGCGTCCTGCCCTCCCTGAAGAACACCGTCGGCCGCACCCACGCCAGGCACGGTTCCCCGCACATCGCGGGCCTGGTCCAGACCGTCGTCTCGGCCGTCCTGATCGGCGCGTTCTGGGCGGCGGGCAAGGACCCGTACACGGGCACCTACGTGCTGCTCGCGATCCTCGGCACAATGGCGATCCTGGTGGTGCAGGCGGTCTGCTCGTTCGCCGTACTGGTCTACTTCCGCTCCCACCACCCCGAGAGCCGGCACTGGTTCAGGACCTTCACGGCCCCGCTCGTCGGCGGCGTCGCGATGCTCGCCGTGGTCGCGCTGCTGGTGTCCAACATGGGGGCCGCGGCGGGGCCGGAGTCGGGTTCGCTGGTGCTGAAGGCGACGCCCTGGCTGGTCGCACTGATCGCGGCGGCCGGCGTGGGCTGTGCGCAGTACCTGAAGAGGCGCTCGCCCGAGCGGTACCTGCTGCTGGGGCGGACGGTGCTGGAGGAGACGAAGGAGCGCTGACCCGCGGGGAGTTCAGGTACCGCGGAGTTCAGGAACCGCGGGGCGGTCAGGCGCCGAACAGCTTCTCGCGCTCGACGCGCCACCGCTCCATCATGGCCTGCGACTCGCCCCCCGTGAACTCGACGAATGCCAGGCGGCGTTGTCGTCGGTTGCCGACTCCCTCCCGCTCGGCGTCGCTCGAGCGGGAGGGCTCCCAGCGCGTCGACGCCCTCCTCCGCCTCGCGGCCGGACGCTCCACCTTCACCCCGCTCACCGGCACCACCGAGGGCACCGCGGCTTCCTCCACCGTGATCGACCGGGCAGGTCCCGGTGCGCCGGCAGGCCGCGTTCACCGTGCCGGTCAACGCACGGGGGTCTGAAAGCCCGCCGCGATGAGCGCGGCCGACCCGGCGGACGTGCGGGAGCGGTCCCGGCCGGACGGGGAACCCTCGGCGGCCGGCGCGCGTCCGTCCCGGGCATGGGACAACGTACGCAGGCCGCCGGCGGCTGCCTCGCCATGGCGCTCGGTTGGGGCGCGGGACTCGCGGTGTGGTCCGTCGGCGTCCGCGCCCGCCTCTGGCGCTTCGAGCAGGAACCCGACTGGAGCGTCCTCTACGCGGAACTGCCGCTGGCCCTGCTCGGCGGGACGGCCGCGGGCCTGGCCCTGTGGGCCGTGTTCGCCCGCCTCGGAGGCCGTCTCTGAGGCCGTCTCTCGGCGGTCTCAGAGGTCGTCTCTACGGCGGTCTCAGAGGGTCACGCTGAGCCCCTCCAGCCCCCGGATCACGAAGTTCGGCTTCCGCTGGGGCTCCGCAGCCAGGGTCAGGGCCGGGGCCTTCTCCAACAGCGCCGTCATCGAGGCGGCGAGCTCGATGCGGGCCAGCGGCGCGCCGATGCAGTAGTGGATGCCCGCGCTGAAGGAGATGTGCGGGTTGTCGGCGCGGCTGAGGTCGAGCCGGGCCGGGTTGGCGAAGACGGCCGGATCGTGGTTCGCCGACCCGAAGAGCATGGCGATCTCGGCTCCTCGGGGCACGGTGGTCCCGTCGATCTCGATGTCGTCGAGCACCCACCGCTCGAAGAGCTGGAGCGGGGTGTCGTACCGCATCAGCTCCTCGACGGCGGAGGGGACGAGCGAGTGGTCGGCGCGCAGCGCGGCCAGCTGACCGGGGTTCCGGAAGAGCGCCCACCACCCGTTGACGGTCGCGTTCACGGTCGCCTCGTGCCCCGCGTTGAGCAGCAGCACCGCGGTCGAGATCATCTCCTGCTCGGTGAGCCGGTCGTCCTCGTCGTGCGCGGCGATCAGACCGGAGATGAGATCGTCGCCGGGCTCCTTGCGCCGAGCGGCGATGAGCTCGCGCAGATACCCGGAGAACTCGACGGAGGCCCGCACCGCCCTGGTCGCGGTCTCCTCCGACGGGCTGAGCTCGTACATCCCGCAGATGTCCGCCGACCAGGGCCGCAGCGGCCCCCGGTCCGACTCCGGGATGCCGAGCATCTCGGCGATCACGGCGACGGGCAGCGGCTCGGCGACATCGCTGAGCAGATCGCCCCCGCCCGCCTCCACCAGCCGGTCCACCAGCTCCCCGGCCAGCCGCCGCACATACGGCTTCAGCCGCTCCACCGTGCGCGGGGTGAACGCCTTCGACACCAGCCGCCGGATCCGGGTGTGGTCGGGCGGCTCCAGGTCGAGCATCCCGTGATCGTTGAGCGTGTGGAACGGCTCCTGCTCGGCCGGGGGCGCCGTCCGCCCGAAGTCCTCGTGCGTGAACCGGTGCTGGTACGTCCGCCCCAGCCGCCGCTCCCGCAACAGCGCCGACACATCCGCGTGCCGAGGCACCAGCCACTGGTCGGTCGGCTCGTAGTAGATCACCCGCCCCCGCTCCCGAAGCTCGGCATAGGCCGGGTAGGGGTCCGACACGAACGCGGGATCCCAGGGGTCGAACGAGAGAGCGTCAACTACTGCCATGAACGGACGCTAGCCGGTGAACGGGCGACTGACCAGGGGGTACCTACCGACAAGGGGGTACCTACCGACAAGGGGGTACCTGCCAAGCCGGGGCCACCCGCCTAGCCGGGGGTCACAAGTCTCGCCTCGTAGGCGAAGACCGCCGCCTGGGTGCGGTCACGGAGGCCCAGTTTCACCAGGATTCTGCTCACGTGGGTCTTGATGGTCGACTCCGCGACCACCAGCCGGCCGGCTATCTCGAGGTTCGACAGGCCCTGGGCGATCAGGACCAGTACCTCCGTCTCGCGTTCGGTGAGGTCGCCGTATGCCGCCTGCGCCGTCGCCGACAGCCGCGGCGTCTCGGACAGCTTCGAGAACTCGGTGATCAGACGCCTGGTCACGGAGGGGGCCAGGAGAGCCTCGCCCGCCGCCACCACCCTTACACCGTCCGCCAGTTGGCGGGCCGAAGCGTCCTTCAGGAGGAAGCCCGAGGCGCCAGCGCGCAGCGCCTGGTAGACGTACTCGTCCAGGTCGAAGGTCGTCAGTACGAGGACCTTCGCCGTGCCGTCCGCCGCCACGATCTCCCGCGTCGCCTCGATGCCGTTCAGTTCGGGCATGCGGATGTCCATGAGGACCACGTCCGGTGTCAGTTCGCGGACCCGGTCGACCGCCTCCCGGCCGTTTACCGCCTCGCCCACGACCTCGATGTCCGGCATCGCGTTCAGCAGGACCGAGAAGCCCTCGCGCACCATCATCTGGTCGTCGGCGATCAGTACTCGGATCGTCATGTTCCACTCTCGCTCGCGGCGGGCACCGGCAGGAACACCGTCACCTCGTAGCCGCCCGTCGGCGTCGGCTCCGCCGTCATCTCGCCGTTCAGCATGCTCACCCTCTCCCGCATTCCCGTGATGCCGTGCCCGGCGCCGGGTGAAGGTTTGATCAGGGACGGGTTCGGCGGTGGGCCGTTGACCACCCGCAGCCCCAGACCGCCCAGGACGTAACCGATCTCCACGCGGGCGCTCGCGCCGGGAGCGTGGCGCAATGTGTTGCTCAGCGCCTCCTGCACGATCCGGTACGCGGACAGTTCCACACCCTGCGGCAGTTCCCGCACCGCGCCGGTGACCGTCTTGACCACGTCCAGGCCCGTCTCGCGCACGTTGGCGAGCAGCCCGTCCAGTTCGGTGAGCGTGGGCTGCGGGGCGTCGGGGACCTCGTAGTCCTCGGCGCGGACCACACCCAGCACCCGGCGCAGCTCCGTGAGAGCCGCCACCGCGTTCTCCCGGATGGTGGCGAAGGCGTTCTCCAGCTCCGGCGGCGGGTTCTCCACCCGGTAGGGGGCGGCCTCGGCCTGGATGGCGACCACCGACATGTGGTGGGCGACCACGTCGTGCAGCTCGCGGGCGATCGTGGTGCGCTCCTCCAGCAGGGTGCGGCGGGAGCGCTCGTGCGCGGTCACCGACTGCTGGGCCGTCACCTTCTCCTCGGCCTGCCGGCGGATGTGCCAGACGGTGACGGCGAGGAGGATGATCGCGGAGAAGACCAGCATGGGGGCGACGTTCGTGAAGTGGTGGCCCCAGCTGAAGACGGTCTCGGCGACGAAGCCGTAGGCCGCCGTCACCATCCACATCCACGCCGCCGTGCGCGGGCGGGTGCGTATCGCCACGACCGTCAGCACGATCAGGTGGGCGGCGAAGCTGCCCGGCAGCCAGGGCCACTCGGTGTAGGTGCTGCCGATGACTGCGACGGCGGTGGTCCCCGCGAGCGACAGCCAGAACGCGCCGACCGGCCGCACCAGCGTCAGCAGCACCGGGGCCAGCGCGAGCAGGCCGCTCAGGAGATCGACGCCGCTGTCGTCGGAGTCCGCCCAGGCGATCAGCATCGCCAGGGCGCCGGCCGCCCCGACCACCGCGTGCCGGGACCAGGCCGCGTACTCCCGCCTGCGGCCCTTCAGGCGGCCCAGGGCGCGGCCGATGGGCTCCTTGCGGGGCAGCGGACGGTAGGCGAAGGCGTCGTGGAAGAGGTCCTCCCGCAAGCCGCGCAGGGCGTCCATGGCCGCCCGGAACTCCGGGCTGCGCGGCCGGTAGGCCTCGTAGGAGTCGTCCGGGTCGTCCGGGCGCGCGGTGTGCGTCTGCGTCGTGTCGGTCACGTTCGAAACGGTATGCGGGAGCGGGGGCCGCCGTCGTCACCAATGAGAGGGGTTGCGATCGGTCCCTCTCAAGTACTACGGGTCAGACAGGATGCCGTGGTGATGCCGTCGGGATGCCTCCCGAGAGCCACCGCTCAGTACCCCGCCGGTCTCACCAGCCCCGACTCGTACGCGAAGACCGCCGCCTGCGTACGGTCCCGCAGCCCCAGTTTCACCAGGATGCGGCCCACGTGCGTCTTCACGGTCTGCTCGGCGACCACGAGATGGTCGGCGATCTCCGCGTTGGACAGGCCCTGTGCGATCAGGGTCAGCACCTCCGTCTCGCGTTCCGTGAGGTCGCCGACGCGCTCCTTCTGCGGGGCTCTGGGCCTGCCGTCGAGGCGGGAGAACTCGGCGATCAGCTTGCGGGTGATGACGGGCGCGAGCAGGGCGTCGCCGGCCGCCACCACCCGGACCGCCTCGGCGAGCTGGTCCGCGGACGCGTCCTTCAGCAGGAAGCCGGACGCCCCGGCCCGCAGCGCGTCGTACACGTACTCGTCGAGATCGAAGGTGGTGAGCACCAGCACCTTGATGTGGGGGTGCGCGAGGGTGATGCGGTCGGTGGCGTCGATGCCGTTGAGCTCGGGCATGCGAATGTCCATCAGGACGACGTCCGGATCGAGTTCGTCGACCTTCGCGACGGCGTCCCGCCCGTGCACCGCCTGTCCGACCACCTCGATGCCCGGGTGCGCGTTGAGCAGCACGGTGAAGCCCTGCCGGACCATCTGCTGGTCATCGGCGATCAGTACGCGGATGGTGCCGCCGGTCGTCATCGCTTTCCTTCTTCTGTCAGGGGCCGGGCGCCCGGGCCGGCCACGTGCGCCGGTTCGTCCGGGAAGACGAGCTCGAGGCCGTCCGGGGTGCCGGGGTCGGCGGAGTCGTCCCAGGCGTGCGAGGTGTTCGAGCCGTCGCGGGGTGTCGCCACGCCGTCCCTCGGGAGGAACGCCGACACCGCGAAACCACCGTGCAGCGTCGGGTACGCGCTGACATGGCCGCCCAGCATCACCGCCCGTTCACGCATCCCGAGCAGACCGTGCCCCGCGCCGGGCGAGGCCGGTACGGGTTCGCGCGGGCGGGAGTTGGCCACTTCCAGGTGCAGACCCCGCTCATGGTGGGTGACCTCCACCCGCACCCGGGAACCCGGCGCGTGCCGCAGGGCGTTGCTGAGCGCCTCCTGGACTATCCGGTACGCCGACAGCTGCACGCCCGGCGGATACACGGGCGCCTCGCCCTCCACCGTGGCGACCACGTCCAGCCCCGCGGCGCGGGTGTTCTCCATGAGGGCGTCGAGGCGGTCCAGTGTGGGCTGCGGGGTGCCCGGGGCGGCTCCGGTGCCGGCCGCGCCGAGGCCGTAGGGGTCCTCGGGGTTCTCCGAGCGCAGCACCCCGAGCACCCGGCGCAGTTCGGCCAGTGCCTCCACGGCGTTCTGGCGGATACCGGCAAGGTTCTCCTTCAGTTCCTCGGACGGGTTCTCCACCAGGTGCGGGGCCACCTGGGCCTGGATGGAGATCACCGACATGTGGTGGGCGACCACGTCGTGCAGCTCGCGGGCGATCCGGTTGCGCTCCTCGAGTACGGTGCGGCGGGCACGCTCCTCGGCGGTGATCGTCTCCTGTTCGACGAGCCGGGTGCGGGCCTCGCGGCGGCCCCGCAGGGCGATGCCGAGGAGCACCACGACCGCGAACACGATCATCGCGGCCGGACCGGTCGGCGCATAGTTGGCAGCGCCGACAAGCCCTTCCAGGACGTAGGTGACCAGCGCGGTCAAGCCCAGCGCCGCCACGGAGGCGCGGGTGGGCAGGCGAAGCGACAACAGGAGCAGCACCATGGCGTGGGCGATCAGACCGGGTACGCCCCAGGGCCAGGAGGCGCCGGGCTCGGCCTGGCCCGACATCAGTTGGGAACGTGCGCCGAGGGCCACGACCACCGTGACCGTCGTCGAGAGCCACCACGCCGGAACCGGCCTCCACAGCGCCAGCACCACCGCCGCGCCCTGTGCGGCGGAGCAGAGGAGGGCGTAGTCGGCACCCTGATGGTATTCGTCGGTGATCTGAGCTCCGCCGGCCAGCGCGAGAGCGATGCCTACCAGCATCACGTGCCAGTGCGGCAGGCGTCTCAGCAGCACGAACGGCGGCAACGGTGCCGACCGGATCGTCCACAGGTCGTCCCGCAGCGTCCGCAGGCCCCTGGTCAGCCACTCCCCCATGCCGTTCATCCGCACCACCCTAGACACGCCGCGTCCCCCGCAGCCCCTGTGTGTTCCCGCGGTGTCCGACGCGCACCACGCGTGACCCGCCCGGCTCCCTCCCCGCGCGCCGCCCTCCGCCGCTCTCGAAGCCGTGGAACGCCGCCCAGCACACCCCCAGCACCAGGGCGAAGACCGGGAGCCACAGCAGCCGGGCCGCCACCCAGTCCAGCCCGTCGGGGACCGTGTGCAGGCCGGGCAGGCGGCCCGCGAACAGGCCCGTCGCGGTGGTCGCCATCATGGCCGTCTGGTGCCAGAGGAACACGGTCATCGCCGAGAGGTTGACCAGTGCCACCGCCGCCCAGACGAGATGCCCGCGCAGGGCACGGCGCAGCCGGTCACGCAGCAGCAGGGCCGCTCCGCACTGGGCGAGTCCGAAGGTGACGGCGGCCAGCGTCGGCGGGTCGAGGTTGGACACCGCCGCGCCCGGCACGCCCACCATCGACGCCGGGTATCCGGCCCGGCCGACGAGCAGCGCCGTCGTCACCGCCCCGCCGACCAGCAGGAGCAGGCCCGCGCGGGGGCGCTCCAGCTCGCCCCGGGTCCAGGCCGCGCCCACGGTGTACGGCACCAGCCAGCCCGCCACCACGTTCACCCAGCCGAGCCAGGACGGGCCGCCCAGGCCGAAGCGCACCAGGTCCACATGGAGCACGACGGCCAGCGGCCACAGGGGGTTGAGCCGGACCAGCAGCGGGGTCGCCGCCGTCAGCACGGCGAAGACCAGCAGGAACCACAGGGGTGACAACGCCAGTTTGACCACGGTGTGCACGGTGACGAAGGACGCGCCGCCGAGCAGGAGGCCCACCGCGGCCACGGTCCATACCGCGAGCACGGCGGCCACCGGGACGAACAGCCGCGCCAGCCGGGTTCTGAGCCACCCGACGTAGGTCCCGCCCCGCGCGCGGGCCGAGCCGAGGCTCCGGGTCGCCACATGGCCGCCCACCATGAAGAACACCGCGAGCGTCTGGAACATCCAGGACACCGGGGCCAGCCAGGGCATGGCCCCCAGCGGGCTCGCGGCGCGCAGGGCTCCGCCGTCGGCGACGAGCGCCGTCACCAGCCAGTGGCCGAGGACGACCCCGAGGATCGCCAGGGCGCGCAGGGCGTCCACGGCCCGGTCGCGCTGTGGTGGCGTGGCGGCGTCGATCCGGGCGGCGGCCCGGCGGATCCCGAGCAGCGCCCGCCCTCGCGACCCACGCTCCGGTGACGCCTGCCCCCGGGCCTCACGCTCCTGCTTCTCAGGCTCCGGTGCCTCACGCGCCGGTGTCTCGAGCTCCCGTGCCTCACGCGCCCGTGCCTCACGCGCCGGTGTCTCGAGCTCCCGTGCCTCAAGTTCCCGTGTCTCACGCACCGCTGACCTCCGAGGTCTCGCCGAGGACGATCCGGGCGATGTTGGCCAGGGACGCCGAGCCCGGCCTGAAGTAGTCGCTGTGGCCGCCGGGGCCCGCCGCGAAGACGTGGGCACCGAAGGACGGGGACAGCGGATCGGTGCCGAAGCCGACCGTCGTGCCGAACAGGCCGGCGCTGACGTGCGGGACGTCCGCCACCCAGTCGTCGGCGCCCCGGGCCGCCCAGATCCGCGCCCGGGTGCGCAGGTCCGCCGCCGACTCCGCGCCCGTGCCCGGACTGCCGAGGAGGACGAGATCCGTCACGTCGAGGTGCGGGGCGGCACGGCCGCACACGACCGAGCCGTACGAGTGACACACCAGGGTGACCTGGGAGCCCGGTCCGGTGACGGCTCGCAGCCCGCGCAGGAACTCCCGCAGGTCCGGGGCCGCTTCGTCGGCACGGTCCGGGGTGATCGCGGTGCCGCTGATGGTGCCGGGCGTGGTGTAGCCGAGCCAGGCCACCACCGCCGTACGTGACGCGCCGGCCTGCCGGGCGAGCCGGTGGTGCAGGGCGGCCGCTCCCGCGCGGAAGCGTTCGTAGGTGTCCAGCGAGGTGTCGGAGCCCGGTACGAGGACGGCGACACGGTCGGCGTGCGCGAGATCCCCGAACACCTCGACCGCGCGGCCAGAACCACGGCCGTCGAAGGAGAGAAGTCTGCGGGAGGGGGCGGCCAGCGCCCGGTCCGAGGCCGCGCGGTGGCTGTCCCCGTGGACGGCGGCCATCCGGGACGCCAGGGCGGCGTTGGCCCGGTTCGCGGCGTACGCCTCATCCAGCGTCGCCGCCGTCGGCGGGGCGAGGCGGGCGGGATCGGGGGCGGGGATGCCCGGCCGGGCCGCCGCGGTGAGGGGGACCACCACAGCGGCGGTGACCAGGACAGCGAGCAGCGCACGGAACCGGTGCCGGCCCCGGGGCGTTTCCCCCGCACGGCGCCACGGCCCCCGCCCCCGCCACTGCCACCGTTCGCGAAAACGAAGCTCCGCCATCCCCGCCCCTCCCCCGCCTGACGGCCCGCCATCGGGCCTTTCTGGCTTGGAAGTTACGGATAGGCGCTCGTCGTCCGCGTCCCGCTGGGGGACTCTCCTGCGACGTAGCTCTCAGGTACTACGGGTACGACAGGTCTGCACACCTACGGGAGGCACGGGCCCCCAGCAGGGGGATACCCACGGACCGGCATCACCAAGCCAGCTGGGCGATCTCCTCCGCCACCACCGCGCACGCGTCCGCTGCCGGGTCGATCAGCGGGAAGTGGCCGACATCCTCCAGGAGGGTCAGGCCCACCACCTCACCCGCCTTCGCCGCCGCGTCCGCGTACGCCTCGGCGACCGCCTGCGGGACGACGAGGTCGGTACGGCCCTGGACCAGGGTCGTCGCGACGCCGGTCGGCAACAGCAGCGCCGGGTCGGCGTACGGCCGCCGCTCCTCGAACTGCTCTTCTGGACCCAGGAGTTGACCGGCCGCTCCGCCGCACACGTCCAGCTTGCCGGCGACCTCGAAGTCGGCGATCGGGGCCAGCGCGACAACGCCCCGGAGCGAGGCCGAATCCCTGGTGCGCCAGGGCGCGTCGGCGGGCAGCACATGCCGGGCCGCCGCCCACAGGGCGAGGTGGCCGCCCGCCGAGTGACCGGTCAGCACCGTGCGGCGCGCGTCGGCCTGCGGCACGGCCTCCCGGGCGAGGGCGGGGAGCGCGTCGAGGGCCGCGGCGATGTCGTCGAAGGTGTCCGGCCAGCGCCCCGCGATCGGGGATGTCCCCTCCGGGGCCGGGCTCCCGGCGCCCCGCCGGTACTCCACGTTGGCCACGGCGAACCCGCGCTGGGCCAGATAGTCCGCGAACGGCGTGATGTGCCGCCGGTCGTACGGCGCCCGCCAGGCTCCGCCGTGCAGCACGACGACGAGCGGCACGGAACCGCCCGGGCCCACCCGCGCTCGCGGGACGTAGAAGTCGATCACCTGGTCGGGATGATCGCCGTACGCCGCGGTGACGTCGGGCTCGACGGGCGGATGCGCGAAGGCCGACGCCTCCTCGGCGGTGGCCCGGGCTGCGACAACGTCGTCCGGCATGCTCCAACCTCTCAGCGGCGATGGGGGTACCTCCCAGGCTTTCGGCCTGGGGGAGGATTTGGCGGACCAGGAGAGAAATCGGCCGTTGGCCGGGACGGTATCAGGCCCGTGACGTGCGCGGACACGCGGATGTCACGCTCGGTGAGAGGTAAACGGTTCTGCTGTTCCGCCACCCCGTCAGGTCCGCCCGCCGGGAAACTCCCTGGGCGTACCCCTAGGTACGCCCAGGAGACCCGGCCGGTTCAGCCGACCGGGTCACTTCGCCAGGTCAGCGCACTTTCCCGGTGCACTTTCTCGGCGCTTCCGCGGCGCGGTACCTCAGCGCAGTTCCTCCGCCAGTACCCGTGCCGCCCGCTCCACGTCGGCGAACCCGACGTACAGCGGGGTGAAGCCGAAGCGGAGGACGTCCGGGCTGCGGAAGTCGCCGACGACCCCCCGTCCGATCAGCCGTTTCATGACCTCGCCGGCATCCTCGCAGCGCAGCGCCACCTGGCTGCCGCGCTCCTCGTGACGCACCGGAGTCAGCGACTCGACCCGTCCCCCGGGGACGTACGCGGCGACGCATTCCAGGAAGAAGTCCGTCAGGGCCAGCGACTTCGCGCGCACCGCCTCGACCGGGACCCCGTCCCAGACCTCGAGTGCCGCCTCCAGCGCGAGCATCGACAGGATGTCCGGGGTGCCGACCCGCCCGCGCCGCGCACCGGTCGCCGGCTCGTACGTCTCCCGCATGCCGAAGGGCTCGGCGTGCGAGTTCCAGCCGGGCAGCGGTGAGTCGAACCGGTCCTGGAGGCCGCTGCGGACGTACAGGTACGCCGGTGAACCCGGGCCGCCGTTCAGGTACTTGTAGGTGCAGCCGACCGCGAGGTCCACGCCGTGCTCGTCGAGACCGACGGGCAGGGCGCCCGCGCTGTGGCAGAGGTCCCAGACGGCGACCGCGCCCGCCGCGCGCACGGCGGCGGTGAGGGACGGCAGATCGTGCAGCCGGCCGGTGCGGTAGTCGACGTGGTTGAGCAGTACGGCGGCCGTACGCTCCGACAGCGCCGCCGGCACCTCGCCCGGCGTCACCGGGCGCAGGGTGCGGCCGGTGAGGCGGGCCGCGGACTCGGCGATGTAGCCGTCCGTGGGGAAGGTCGTCGCGTCGACGAGGATCTCGTCCCGGGCGCCGTCCACCAGGCGTACCGCGCCCACGAGCGCCTTGAAGACGTTGACGCTCGTCGAGTCGCCGACCACGATCTGCCCGGCCGCCGCACCCACCAGCGGGGCGATCCGGTCGCCGATCCGCTCGGGCGCCGTCCACCAGCCGCTCTCGTCCCAGGACCGGATCCGCAGCGCGCCCCACTGGCGCCGTACGACGTCCTCGACGTGCCCGGGGACGGATCGCGGCAGCGCGCCCAGCGAGTTGCCGTCGAGGTAGACGCCGTCGTCGAGGAGGAACTGGGCACGCTTGCCCGCCAGCTCGTCACCGCCGTCCAACTCCTTCGCCTTGAAGGCGAGTTGCTCGAAGCCGAGGCGCTCAGACATGGGACCTGGCCGTCCACAGCTCGGGGAACACGTTCTTCTGCGCGCGCTTCTCCAGCCAGGCCACCCCGGCCGAGCCGCCGGTGCCCGCCTTCGCGCCCATCGCGCGACGGGTGGCGACGAGGTGGTCGTTGCGCCAGCGCCACACCAGCTCGGCGACGTCCGTCAGCGCCTCGCCGAGGCGCGCGATCTCGTCACCCCCGTCACCCGAGTACACGGCCGTCCAGACCGCCTCGACCTCCGCCGAGGGCTCGTAGCGCCGCGAGACGTCACGCTCGACGACGGACGACGGGACCGCGTGACCGCGCCGGGCCAGCAGCCGCAGCACCTCGTCGTACAGGCTCGGCTCGTGCAGCGCCTTCTCCAGTTCCGCGTGGACGCGGGGCGCGCCGCGGTGCGGGACCAGCATGGACGCGGACTTGTCACCGAGCAGGAACTCCAGGCGGCGGTACATCGCCGACTGGAAACCGGAGCCCTCGCCGAGCGCGGAGCGGTACGAGTTGAACTGGGCCGGGGTCAGCTGCCCGAGCGGCTTCCAGGACGCGTTCAGGGCGTCCAGCTCGCGGACGGAACGCTTCAGCGCGTCGATCGCCACCGGCACCCGGTCCTGGCGGAGTGCCTGTGCGGCGGTCTCCCACTCGTGCACGATGACCGTGAACCACAGCTCCATCACCTGGGTCGTCACGAGGAAGACCATCTCTCCGGGGTCGTCGGAGAGGGTGTGCTGGAGGTGGGTGAGCACGTCCGCCTTGACGTAGTCCTCGTACGGCGTCGTACCTGCGAAGTCGAGATGCGGGGTCTCGGGCTCCGAAGCCTCGAAGGGCTGAGCCTGCTGGGACATCGCTGTCTCCTGTTGTACTCCGGGTAGCGGTCCGCCCCTGCCGTTACCGACACGGGGGCCCCGGTCCCCACCGGCACATAGTGCGCAATGCCGACCGTTGAGCGCAAGGCCCGCCTGGGTCACACCAGACGGGCCTCGGAACAACACGCAGGTGAACGGCTATCCCAGGGTCTGGGCCGCCGCGGGCGAGGAGTCCTTCAGGAACTGTGAGCAGCGCTCCCACTCCTCCTGCTCACCGATGGCCTGCGCGGCACGGGCGAGGCCGTGCAGGGCGCGCAGAAAGCCGCGGTTCGGCTCGTGCTCCCAGGGCACCGGGCCGTGGCCCTTCCAGCCGTTGCGGCGCAGGCTGTCCAGGCCGCGGTGGTATCCGGTGCGGGCGTAGGCGTACGACTCCACCACGCTGCCCCGCTCGAACGCGTCGTCGGCGAGCTGGGCCCAGGCCAGCGAGGACGTCGGGTACTTCGCGGCGACGTCGGCGGGCGCCGTGCCGTTCGCGAGCAGCTCGCGCGGCTCGGGGTCGTCGGGGAGGTGGGTCGGGGGCGGTCCCCCGAGGAGGTTTCCGTGAATGGACATGCGTCCAGTCTGCGCCATCCACGGGCCAGCGGGCCCGCCCGGCCCGGGCGACGCCCGGATCGGGGTCAGCCGTCGCCCAGGGACAGGCGCCCCTTCGCGCGCTCGCCCTCCAGCGGTGGCGCCAGCACACTCCCGTGCGTCCTGCACTCCGGCCTGCGGCAGTCCGGGGCCGGGCGGCGGACCGTCGTGAAGGCGACCACCGCGCCCACCACGAGCACCCCCGCGCACAGCACCATCGCCCGTCCGAAGGCCTCGTCGAAGGCGGTGGCCGAGCGGTACGCCTCCGCGCTCATGCCGGTCAGCAGCGGCAGCGCGGCCACGGCCACGAGACCGGCCGCGCGGGCCGCCGCGTTGTTGACGCCGCTGGCCACACCGGCCCGGGAGACGTCCACGGAGGCCAGGACGGTCGCGGTGAGCGGGGCGACCAGCGTGACCATGCCGCAGCCCAGGACCAGGACGGCGGGCAGGACGTCGGCGGCGTAGGACGCGCCGGGCCCGACGCGCAGCATCAGGAGCATCCCGGCGGCGCACAGCAGCGGGCCGACGGTGAGCGGGATCCGCGGCCCGATGCGCTCGGCCAGTTCGCCGGAGCGGGCGGACAGCAGCAGCATCAGCACGGTGGTCGGCAGCAGCGCCGTACCGGCGCCGAGGGCGGACCAGCCGACCGCGACCTGGAGCTGGACCGCGGACAGGAAGAAGAAGCCACCGAAGGCCGCGTACACACACAGGGTGACCAGGTTGACGGCCGTGAACTGGCGGGACGCGAAGATGTCGAGCGGCAGCATCGGGTCCGGGTGACGGCGCTCCACCGCCACGAAGGCGACCCCGGCCGCGAGTCCCGCGACCGCCGCCCCCGAGACCACCCCTACGGACCCGCTCGGGGCCTCGATCAGCGCATACGTGACGAGGGCGAGCGCCAGCGCGCCCAGGAAGGCGCCCAGCACGTCGAAACGCGCGTGCGGACGGTCCTTCGCGGTCCCGACGGCGCTCTCGGCAGCACTCCCGGTCGCGATCCCGGTCGCGATCCCGGTCGCTCCGGAACGCGAGGGCCGTCCGTCCGACTCCGGCACGTGCCGGAGTGCCACCGGCACGCACACCACCGCCAGCGGCACGTTCAGCAGGAACACCCACCGCCAGCCAGGACCGTCCACCAGCCAGCCGCCCAGGAACGGCCCCACGGCCGCCCCGATGCCACCGAACCCGGACCACAGACCCACCGCCCGCCCCCGGTCGTCGGCGTGGAAGGAGGCCTGGATGAGCGCGAGGGAGCCCGGCGTGAGCAGTGCGCCGCCGACCCCCTGCAACGCCCGCGCGGCGACCAGCACCCCCGCGTTCGGGGCGATCCCGCACAGCAGCGAGGCGGCGGCGAACCACACCACCCCGATCACGAACACCTTGCGCCGCCCGTAGTGGTCCCCCAGGGAGCCGCCGAGCAGGATCAGCCCGGCCAGGGTCAGCAGATACGCGTTGACGGTCCACTGCAGGGCGGCCAGGTCGGCGTCCAGGTCGCGGCCGATGCGCGGGAGGGCGACGTTGACGACGGTCGAGTCCAGCATGGCCATGCTGGAGCCGAGCACGGTGGTGAGCAGGATCCACTTGCCCTGGGGGGAGGCCAGCCGGACATCGGGCATGCCCCCAGGTATACAGCGAGCCCGGCGCCGTAGACAGACGCCGGGCTCACCCGTACCCGTAGTACCTCCGGGGGACCCAGAGGTGCCTTCAGGGGTTACTTGATCTTCTGGCCCGCCGAGCGCAGGTGCTGCGTGGCCTCGGTGACGCGCGCGGCCATGCCTGCCTCGGCCAGCTTGCCCCAGGTCCGCGGGTCGTAGGTCTTCTTGGAGCCGACCTCGCCGTCGACCTTCAGGACGCCGTCGTAGTTGCGGAACATGTGGTCGGCGACGGGACGCGTGAAGGCGTACTGCGTGTCCGTGTCGATGTTCATCTTGACGACGCCGTTCTCCAGCGCGGTCGCGATCTCCTCCGGGCTGGAGCCGGAGCCGCCGTGGAAGACGAAGTCGAACGGCTGGGAGCCGGCCGGCTTGCCGTACTTCGCGGCGATGCCCTCGTTCAGCTCCTTGAGCAGGTCGGGGCGGAGCACGACGTTGCCCGGCTTGTACACGCCGTGGACGTTGCCGAAGGACGCGGCCAGCAGGTAGCGGCCCTTCTCGCCCAGGCCCAGCGCCTCGACGGTACGCACCGCGTCGTCGACCGTCGTGTACAGCGAGTCGTTGATCTCGTGCGAGACGCCGTCCTCCTCGCCGCCCGTCGGGGTGATCTCCACCTCGAGGATGATCTTCGCGGCGGCGGTGCGGACGAGCAGCTCCTGCGCGACGGCGAGGTTGTCGGCGAGGGTCTCGGCCGAGCCGTCCCACATGTGGGACTGGAAGAGCGGGTTGCGGCCGGCCTTCACCCGCTCCTCGGAGATCGCGAGCAGCGGACGGACGAACCCGTCCAGCTTGTCCTTCGGGCAGTGGTCCGTGTGCAGCGCGACGGTGACCGGGTACTTCTCGGCGACGATGTGCGCGAACTCGGCGAGGGCCAGCGACCCCGACACCATGTCCTTGCTGTACTGGCCGCCCGCGAACTCGGCGCCACCCGTCGTGATCTGGATGATGCCGTCGCTCTCCGCCTCCGCGAAGCCGCGCAGTGCCGCGTGCAGGGTCTGGCTCGAGGTCACGTTGATGGCCGGGTAGGCGAACTTGCCTGCCTTCGCCCGGTCGAGCATCTCGTTGTAGACCTCGGGGGTTGCGATGGGCATCTGTCCGCTCCTTGGTGTCTGCGGGTTGGCGATCTGTCGATCTGCGTACTACGGCCCTGACCTAGACCTGGGGTGCGACGTCATCGTCGGTCCCATCTTTCCAGACCTGGGCGAATGGTCCACGACTGGTCCACGCCTGGTCCACGCGCCGGTCAGGTGCAGGTCAGGTGCAGGTCACAGTGCAGGTCAAAAGCGGCCCGTCAGTCCAGACCCAGTTCATCCTTCGAGAAGGCGAACAGGTACGGCACGCCCGCGCCCTCGCGGATCTTCTCGTCGGCGCCGGTCGCCCGGTCCACGATCGTCGCCACGGCCACGACCTCGCCGCCCGCCTCACGCACGGCCTCCACGGCGGCGAGCGGCGAACCGCCGGTGGTGGAGGTGTCCTCGACGACCAGGACGCGCCGGCCCTTGATCTCAGGGCCCTCGACCCGCCGCTGGAGCCCGTGCGCCTTCGCCGCCTTGCGCACGACGAAGGCGTCCAGCCGTCGGCCTCGCGCGGCGGCCGCGTGCAGCATGGCGCCGGCCACCGGGTCGGCGCCCATGGTCAGACCGCCCACCGCGTCGAAGTCGAGTTCGGCGGTCAGGTCGAGCAGCACCTGCCCGACCAGCGGAGCGGCCTCCCCGTCGAGGGTGATGCGGCGGAGGTCGACGTAGCAGTCCGCCTCCAGACCCGACGACAGGGTCACCTTGCCGTGCACCACGGCCTTGTCCTTGATCTGCTGCAGCAGCGTGCCGCGTACATCCACGTCCGTCATGCCCCTCAGCTTAGAGGCGTGGCCCGGAGGGGAAATCCGGGCCGAAGCTCAGAGCCGCGTCCAGCGCCAGGTGGTCGTGGCCTCCAGCGGCTCCAGGGGTGTGACCAGACGCGGAAGCGTGTTCAGGCCGTTGGGCGGGCCGGTCTGCGGCTCCACGCACACGGCCGCCTCCTGCTCGTCGTAGACGACGACCCACTCCTCGGGGCTGGTCACCCTCAGCTTCAGCCGGCCGGGCCAGGTGAGGCCGACGTCGACACCGCCCGGCATGCCGAAGCAGTCGTCCCAGGGGCCGGGCTTCGGCGCGACGCGGTTGCCGGTCGGCAGATGGTCGTCGCCGCGCTCCTCCTGCCACCCCGGCTCGAAGGAGACCCGCACGTCCTGGCCCTCCTGGCCCTCCTGGCCGCCCAGGTTCCGGTTGAACCAGGGGTGCCAGCCGATCTGCGCCGGGAAGGACGAGTCGTACGTCTCGACGGACATCGCGAGGGTCAGGTCGTCCCCGGTCAGCGTGAACACCTGGGTGACCAGGCCGGCGAAGGGCCAGGGCGCCACCAGCTCGTACGTCAGCACGGCCTCGCCCGCCGAGCGCCGCGCCACCTTCCAGGCACCGTCCCGGGCGGTGCCGTGGATGGCGTTCGGCGCGGCGTTGAGCGGCATCTGGTGAACGGCTCCGCCGTCCCGGAAGCGGCCGTCGCGGATCCTGCCGCACCAGGGGACCATCGGGAAGCAGCCGAAGCGTTCCCCCTGGCGCAGCAGTTCGAGGCCGCCGACGCGCAGCCCTCCGACCCGGCCGCCGTTGCCCGGCTGCACGGTCACCTCCGCGTCGCCCGCGGTCAGCGTGATGTCTTCGTCACTCACGGGACGACCCTACTGGGACGATCAGACCGGTGCGGTGGCGGACCGGCCGAGATGCCTGGCGAAGAACCGGGCCGCGCTGTCCGCCTCGAACCTGGGGAGTTCCTTGTGCCTGCCGGCGTTGGCGTGCAGCGTCTTCTCCTTCGAGGCGAAGGCGTCGAACAGGGCGAGACCGGCTTCGCGCGGGATGTGCTCGTCGTCCCACTGGAGCGCGAACTCGACCGGGACGGTGATCCGCTTCGCCGTCTCGACCAGGGACTCCGGCCAGAACTGGCCGAAGACCGCGGCGGTGATCCTGGGTTCGACCGCCGTCAGCGGCACCCCGATCGCGGTGCCCATGTTCAGGCCGTAGTACCCGACCGGCCCTTCGTCGCCGATCTCCGGCAGTTGCTGAAGGGCGTCCAGGGTCGCCCGCCACTCCGGCACGGCACGCTCCGCGAGATGGGCGTTGTACCGGACGACGATCGGGCCGACCGGTTCGCCCGCCGCCATGGCCTCTTGCATCACGGCGATCTCCCGCTCGTCGCGCGCCGTGCGCGGCCGGCCGCCGTGACCGGGCGCGTCGATGGTGGCCACATGGAAACCGCAGCGGGTCACGAGGGGGCGGGCGCGGCCGACCATCGCCGGCGCGTTCCTGTCTGTGCCGCCGCCGTGCCCCAGCAGCACCAGGGGTGCGCGTCCGGTACCGGACGCGGGCGAGCGGAGTACGCCGGTGACCTCACCGATGGTGAACTCTCGTTCGCGGACACCGCCGGACGTCGCGTCCGTCGCGTCTGTCGGGTTCTTCGGCGCGTCCGTCGCGTCCACGGGGTTGGTCGTGCTCGTCGTGTCCGACGTGAAGTGCAGTGCGTGCATGAGGTGTTGCCTTTCGGGATCGCCTGGTTGTCGAGGCGCTCCCGGCGACACCTACGTCGGTCGCCCGGCCGTGACGGAAAGGGGGAGCACCCATACGGATACAGCGTTCATGGGTCTCACCTCCTCGCCCGACAGCACGGTCTTGCGCACACTACCGGCCGGACGCCGTCCGCCCAACCGGTTTTCGCCGCGCCTGTTCTTCGGCTCAGCCGCGTCGGCGCAGTGCCCTGCCCACCACGATCGCCGACGCCACCACCAGCGCGGCCGCCGGAGCGGCCCACCGCAGTGTGCTGTTCGGTACGAGGGTCTGCGGGGCCGGGACCGGCGCGTAGCGGCCGCGCGGCGGGGCGTGGTCCACCTCCTCGGCGCTGCGCCCGATCATCGTCCGGCGCGCGTGCGCGGCCTCCGCGGGCGGCTCTCCGGGCCCGGTGAGGTCCTCGAGCCCGGCGGGGGGCACCTCCGCCTCGAAGACGGTCGCGGAGGCCGGCGATCCGTCCACGTCATCCACGTCATCCACATCGTCGACATCGTCGGCGTCGTCGGTGGCGTCCACGTCATCGGCGGTCTGCGCACGCGCGGCCGGGGCCTCCTCCGGCACGGATTCCGCGGATTCCGCTGCTTCCGCCGTCTCCTGCGGAACGGTCGCCGCCAGGTTCGCGGCGAAGCGGTTCAGGAGCCGGGCGACCGCCGAGTCCACCGCCTCCGACGGCAGCTCCGTGATCCGGCCGTCCGCCGACGCCGTCCCCTCGAAGTGGAGCGTCGAGCCCGCGTCGGCCTCCCGCAGCCGCAGCGTGAGGGCCAGTTTCACCCCGCCGCTGCCGCGTGCCTCGCTCGCGTCGCCCTCCACGGCGTACGCACCGTCCTCGCGCCGGGAGACCCGTACGGTGCCCCGGTACGTGATGGTGTGGCCGCCGACACGCACCTTCAGCCGCCCGGCGACGGGCTCGGTGCCGGCGTCCTGCTGAAGGCCGGGGACCGCCCGGGCCACCTGCGCGGGATCCGCGAGGGCCGCCCTCAACCGCTCGGCCGGAACCGGAACGAACACCTCTTGCTCCATGACAGCGGAGCCTACCCAGCGGTCACCGGAAAGCACCCGGCGAAACCGGGAATGGGCACCGCCGGGCGAGGACCCGGCCGTCCTCGCCCCGGCCGCGGCCGCGGCACTCAACCTGCTCGCCGACGCCGTCCGGCGCCGCGGCACCGACCACGACGACATCGTCCAGGCCCTCAAGGCCGCCGGTGTCCATGAGGGGTTCGCGAGCGTCTTCGACGCCGCCTCCGAGCGCGTCATGGAGGCCGCCGACGGGTCACCGGCAGCAGTTGATCTCGTGTAGCAGCGCCGGGCAGCAGGCCGAAACGACTGGTCGCTGCACGGCGCTGCTGCGTTGCAGCACGCTATCTGCTGCTCGAGCAGCACCCGTGTGCCGCCCGGGTGCCGGCCTCCCAGTGCCCACGCCCTCCGGCGCCCCGAACCCCTTGTTTCGACCACCGAGCAGCACCGCCCACCGCCCTCTTGCTGCACCGTGCAGCGGGATGCAGCAGCGCCCCCGGACCAACTGGTGGTCCGGGGGCGCTGTATGGGTGCTCGGGAGGCTCCTACGCCTCAACGGGATGTGACGCACGGTGAACGTGACAGGCGGCCGGTTGTCCGGTGGCAGCGGAGCTGGACCGATTGCCACCGAACTTGGACCACCGGCCGTTTGTGGCCGTGAACGGGGTGTGCCGGCCCTGCCGTTGTTGCGGGGCCGGCACACGGTCGCGCCGTGGAGCGCGGTCGTTCTATGTGTATTGGAGGTCGATGACCTGGTAGAAGGCTTGGCCGGTGTCGGCGACCTCCCAGACGGCGAGCAGGACGTGGTGGCCGACGCGGCGCTCGGGCAGACGCATGGTGTGGGTGGTGGGGTTGCCCGTGGCGAGCGGGTACTCCCAGTAGGGCTGTTCGGTCAGCTGGACGCTGTGGAAGGGCTTGGTCTCGAACTGGGCGCGGGTCAGGGCCTGCTTCGGGTCCCAGTCGTTCTTGGTGAGGAAGTAGTTGAAGCGGCGGGTCTTGTGTTCCGCGTGGAACCCCCAGGTGATCTCCAGGTTCTGGCCGGAGGTGACCGGGTGCTTCTTCCAGTCGCGGCCAACCTCGTCCAGGGAGGCCGCGAAGTCCTTCCCGGCGCTGGCGATCCGCCTGTCCTCTGGCGGCTGGGCGTTGACCACGTCGCTCGGGGCGAAGGGATCGGACAGGCCCGCCTGCGTCTGAGGGAAGAACTTGCCGGCCTCCAGGCCGTTGGCCTGCCAGTCCTCCAGGTAGAGGTGGGCTCGGGAAGGGGGAGAGCTGACCGCTCCGTGCCTGGACTGCATGAGACGCTCCTTGCGCTAAGTGTGCGTTTGCACACGGAACGTTACCGGGATGGGCGCGGTCCGCCCGCTCATTCGGACCTCGCGCCGCGGTTCTCCATCGCTGCCCTGGTCGGCGGTCCTCCGACAGGCGATCTCGACCGTTTGCCAAGTGATCCTGACCGCTCGTAGCTCCCCGGCACTCGAGGTAGTGCTGACCGATCCTCTAGACCTGCGGCCCATCCTCACCGTCACAAAAGGCCGCTGCTCCATCTTCAGTGACAATCGGTCCGACTTCGCTGTCACAGGACACCGGTGCCTCTTGCCTCCCAGGGGTGCGGGGCCAGTTCCGGAGCGGCGGCCAGACGTGCGGACCGGTGCACTGCCCGCAGGCGGCGCAGCCGGCACCACCCCGGTACCACCCCTCAGACCGCCCGGTACTGACCGGCGGCACCGCCCGGTACCGCCCGTACCGCCGCTCAGTACCGCGGATGCACCAGTGTCGAAGCCCGGACTCCCTCGACCCGGGTTCCCTCCGCCGCTTGCGCGTCCGCGGTCAGCTCGGCCTGGGTCAGGGTGCGCCGTGCGGGCTCCTGCCGGTCGAGGCACAGCGGCGGGCGGGTGTCGGCGGTGGCCAGGACGAACCCCCAGTCCCGGGGCGCCCGGGAGGTGTCGGCGGTACGGTCGGGTCCCGCGGTGAGGCCGGTTTCGCGGCCGTCCACGCGGTAGGGGGCGGTGTGCAGGCCCGCCGCGCGCATCGTCGCCTCGACCGTCCAGAACACGCGCGCCCGGGTGACGACCGGTCCGGCGTGCACGACGAGGCGGCCGCCGGGGGCGAGGGCGCGGCGGGCGAGGCCGTAGAACTCCTGGGAGTAGAGCTTCGTGCTCGCCGTGATGCCGGGGTCGGGCAGATCCGCGACGACCACGTCGTACGTCGCCGCAGGGGCCCCGCGCAGCCACCGGAAGGCCTCCTGCGTGGCGACGTGGACGCGCGGGTCGCCATAGGCGTGACCGTTGAGGCGGGACAGGGCCGGGTCGGTGCGGGCCAGCCGGACCAGGCCGGGGTCGAGTGCGACGACGTCCACGCGGCGGACGCCGGGGTGACCGAGGGCCTCGCGGGCGGCCAGGCCGTCACCGCCGCCGAGGATCAGCACGCGCGCGTGCGGGCCGCTCATCGCGGGATGCACCAGGGCTTCGTGATACCGCCGTTCGTCGTGGCCCGCGAAGCGCAGACGGCCGTCCAGGTAGAGGCCGAGCGGATGGCCGTCGGTGCCGCCGGTCAGGACGATCTCCTGGACGCCGGTCCGCACCGCCACGCGCACGTCCTCGCCGTACACCGCCTGCCGGGCCGCCCGCTCGAAGTCGTCGACGAGGACGGCGGCGGAGGCGAGGACGCCGAGGACGGTGATGTTGGCGACGAGCAGGAGGCAGCGGGCCCGGCAGCTGAGGTCGCGGCGGAAGAGCCCCAGGACCAGCGCGGCCCCGGCCAGGACATTGACCCCGCCGGTCAGCAGGGAACTGGTCAGCTGGCCCAGAAACGGCAGCAGCAGGAACGGGAAGGCGAGGCCGCCCACCAGCGCGCCCACGTAGTCCGCGGCGAACAGGTCGGCCACCGCGCCGCCCGCGTCCTGGCGGCGGATGCGCTGGATGAGCTCCATCAGGAGGGGGACCTCGGCGCCGATGAGCAGACCGATGGCGAGGGAGAACGCGACGAGGAGGACGCGGGGGCCGTCGGCCCACAGACCGCCCCAGTCGCCCGTCCAGGCGAACACCGCGTACAGCGCCATGGCGCTGCATCCGCCGACCAGGGCGAGGGTCGCCTCCAGCGCGCCGAAGCCGGCCGCGGCGAACCGGCGCAGCCGTTTGGCGGCGAGGGAGCCGATGCCCATCGCGAAGACCATCACGGACAGCACGACGGAGGCCTGGGTGACGGAGTCGCCCAGGAGGGAGGAGGCGAAGGCGACGAGTTCCAGTTCGTAGACGAGCCCGCAGGCCGCGCAGACGAAGACGCACGCGAGGACCAGGAACCGCCCGGTGTCCGGCCGGACGGGGAGCCTCGCCGGCCCGTGCCGGGGTGACTCCCCGTCCGGCCGGACACGGGGCATGGCCGTCGCGTGCGGTTCGATCACAACTGCGACGTTACGTGACGGAACCGGTGCCCTTCGTCACCCACACGTGTGTAATCCAAGGGCGTGTGCATCCGGACGTTTGAGCCGCCGCAGCCTCAGACTCCCCCGGCGGAAGCACTCGCGGACAGGCCGGACAGGCCGGCCTCGCCCGTCCGTGCGCGCACACCCACCCTCGTCCTGGTCGCCACCAGCTGCCCGTCCTGCGGGTACGCGTGCCAGGTGCGCCAGTGCACCTGACCGTCGCTGCGATGGGCGAGCAGGGCCGTGAAGGCGTGCGGACTGCCGGGGAAGACGCCGGCGAGACCGTGCGGATGCTCGGAGACGAGGGCCAGGAGTTCCTGCGCGCGGCCCGCGAACCGGCCGGGCGAGAGCACCTCGACGCGGGCCGCGAACTCGTACTCCCAGTCGCCGACGCGCTTGGCGACGCCGAGCGGGAGCGGGGTGCTGCTGCCGGGGATGCAGGCCACCGTCTCCGAACAGCAGCCCTGCTCCTCCTCAAGCAGCACCTGGTGCGATGCGCCGAGCAGTCTCAACTGCATTCTGGCACCCGACAGTTCGAGGTCGAGCGTGGCGAGGGCGGGCAGCGGCTCACGCCCCAGGGCCCAGGCGAGATCGGCCGCGCGCGTGTCGCTGTAGGAGGTGTTCAGGGTCGTGAGCATGGATCGGCTCCGCGGAGACGCAAAGAGGAGGGGGTAGGTCCGGCGCATCCCGGTCGAAGCCGGGAGAACGGCCCCGGTCAGCCCGGTCTGGGTAGGTCGTCCGCTGGGGACTCCCGCGGGGTCCGAGGGTCTGCGTTGGTGGTTTAGAGGGAATCATGAACTGCGGTGGCTCCACAGCGTTTTTACCCAAGTTCGTGGGGTTTCCATCCCCCGGGGGGTCCACAGCTCAATTGTTCATCCAGGACGTGCCCCAAGCGGCCCAGACGTGCTTCCGCGCGCCCCACATGAAAGGCGCGATGGCGGGTAGGGAGTTCGGCCGCTCCGCGTGGTGCGACCGCGGAGCCCGTGGTCAGGCCGGGCCCCGCGGTCCGGATGCGGCTCCCCCCGCGGGGAGCTCAGCTGCCCCGTGTCAGCTGCCTCCGCCGCATCCGCCGCCTCCGCCGCAGGACGACCCGCCCCCGCAGGACGACCCTCCGCCGCAGGACGATCCCCCGCCGCAGGAGTGGCCTCCTCCGTGATGCCCGCCGTGGCCGCCGCCGGACCCGCTGTCGCCACCGGCCCACCAGCCGGCGCCACCACCGGCGGCGCTGCCGCCGCCGTACCTGCGCGACCGGCCGCCGCGGTACGACCGCGCGGCGCTGTTCCTGCGGGCGTTGGCCAGCATGGCCGCCACGAAAACGATTCCGATCACCGCCAGGATGATGCCCAAGAACATGGCGTCACCCTCCTTCCGTGTCCCCCGAAGCGGCCCCCCGTGGGCGCTTCGCGCGGTGCCCGAGCGCCGCGTGAACGGGGGATGCCCGCCTGTCTCAGCTGCCAAAGCAGAGTTGAGGAACTCCAGAGCTTCGGCGCAGGATGACGGGTATGACCTCCACCGCGCGCCCCTTCCTCAACAGCCGCCTCGCCGAGTTCGGGACGACGATCTTCGCCGAGATGTCCGCCCTGGCCGCGGCGACCGGCTCGATCAACCTGGGGCAGGGTTTCCCCGACACCGACGGTCCCGAGGAGGTCCGCGAGGCGGCCGTGCGGGCGCTGCGGGACGGGCGCGGCAACCAGTACCCGCCGGGCCCCGGTGTCCCCGAGCTGCGCACGGCGATCACCGCTCACCAGTACCGCCGCTACGGCCTCTCCTTCGACCCGGACACCGAGGTCCTGGTCACCGCGGGCGCCACGGAGGCCATCGCCGCCACCCTCCTCGCGCTGCTGGAGCCCGGTGACGAGGTCGTCGCCCTCGAGCCGTACTACGACTCCTACGCGGCCTGCATCGCGATGGCGGGCGCCACACGGGTGCCCGTCACCCTGCGCCCGGACCCCGGGCAGGCCCGCTTCCGCCTCGACCTGGACGAACTGCGCGACGCGGTCACCGAGCGCACCCGGCTGCTGCTGATCAACACCCCGCACAACCCGACCGGCACGGTCCTCACCCGCGAGGAGCTGACGGCGATCGCCGAGCTGGCGGTGGAGCGGGACCTGCTCGTCGTGACGGACGAGGTGTACGAGCACCTGGTCTTCGACGAGGCCGAGCACGTGCCGCTGGCGACGCTGCCCGGGATGCGGGAGCGGACGGTCACGATCGGCAGCGCGGGCAAGACGTTCTCGTTCACCGGCTGGAAGGTCGGCTGGGTCACGGCGGCGCCCGGACTGGTCACGGCGGTGCGCTCGGCCAAGCAGTTCCTGACGTACGTGTCGTCCGGCCCGTTCCAGTACGCGGTCGCCGAGGCCCTGGCCCTGCCCGACACCTACTTCGACGCCTTTGGCGCGGACATGCTGGCCAAGCGCGACCTGCTGACGGCGGGGCTCACGGACGCGGGCTTCTCGGTCTTCCGCCCGGCCGGCACGTACTTCGTCACCGCCGACATCCGGCCCCTCGGCGAGAGCGACGGCATCGCCTTCTGCCGCTCCCTCCCCGAACGCGCGGGCGTCGTCGCCATCCCCAACGCGGTCTTCTACGACCACAAGGACGCGGGGGCGCCGTACGTCCGCTTCGCGTTCTGCAAGCGGACCAACGTTCTGGACGAGGCCGTGGCCCGCCTCAAACGGCTCGCCGCCTGAGAGCGCGCCGGACGGCCACTGCGGACGAACGACCCGGCATCCGCTCTCGCTCAGGGAAGCCGGGCCGTTCCTCAAGCACCGATTACTCGGTGTCTTTGGGATGACTGGTCGATGCGTAGGCGAGGATGACGGTCGAGGTCTCCGGGCTGACCAGGTATCGCACCCTGCCACCACTCGTGATCTCGTACTCCCGCTGTTCCAGGGCGGAGCCCTTCCATTCCCTGGTGGCGTGCCTGCCGCGAAGCTGGTGCTGACGGTTCCAGTTGGCCCGCGACAGCGGGTCCGTGCGAAGGGCTTCCAGGCAGCGATGCGCGTTCGGCAACGCCACCCGGCACAACTCCTCCCAACCGGTCGCGGCCTCCGTCGTTCCGTGGACGACGTTCCAGCCGCTCAGCGGGGGGACGATGACCCGGTCGCCTTTCTTCGGGCTCACCCGTGCACCTCGACCGGGCCGAGGTCCACGTCACCAAGCGGACGGAGTGCTTCCCTGAGCTGGTCAGGGTCGGCGTTGATGCGGGCGGTTGCCCGCCATGAGACGATCGCCCGGTGCACGGCCTCCCTGGCGCCCAGCTCAGCGGCGTCGGACAGTGCATCCAGGAGCTCGACTGTGAATTCCCGGACTTCTTCGTCGTCCAGGTGACGCACCCACGGGAACACCTCGGGCAGCGCGAGCAGAAGCGACCTGGCACCACCGTCCTGCTTCATCAGGGCAAGGAACAGCCGGGACGCGGTGGTCAGGTTCTCCTCGCTGCGCTCGGCGTGCATGGCGGTGGTCAGCACCATGTCGGGCGCGTCTCGATGCGTGACACGCAGGCATCCCAGCACGTCTTCGGCAGTCCGAAGGACCGGCGCACGGCGGACTACGTGGCGGGCCGCTTCGGCTGAGCCATCGGTCCGGCGGGAGCGCCCGGCGGGACGCGAACGGAAGCGGGCGCCCGTCCACAGGCGGGGGGGGGGGCGCCCCCCGCCCGGAAGGCACGGGGCGGGCCGAAACCGGGGGCGCGGGCGGGGGGGGGGGGGGGGGC